>NZ_CEVYEL010000021.1:0-44849 GCF_982403165.1 Longicatena sp. | reverse complement strand
ACCTCATATTAGATTTTAATAAATTTCATTCATATTATCCTCTATTATTTTATCAAATAAATATAGATTACTATAACTATTTTGAGTCTTTAACGTCTTTTTAATTTCAAATCTAAATATATCAATGAGATCTTGATCAAACATATTAGGTGCGATATTTTTTATTATATTTTTTTGTTTAATCTCAACAGGAACATCATAATATTTCTAATAATTATACATATATTGTAATACAATTGAGTACTCTGCTAAAAGATCCGGTGTTAAATCAGGTATATCTATTGGCAATTCTAAATGACTTTGACAGCTCGCCATATAAATAATTTCAGTTATATGTGGTACCTCCTTATATCTAAGCATTTTTTCAAAGAACTCTAATGCTCTTTTATAATTTTTTTCAAATATCAAATTTGATGCAATGTTTGAGTAAATTTCACTTAATTTATAATTTGGTATTTTTTCTGATTTAGCAATATTATCTACTTTTTGTATATATTCATCACGTAATCCATGTTCAATAACTGTATATAACATAAAATAATAATTATAAAGATCAATTAGACGTATATAATTTTCCTTACTTAAGAAAATCATCTCTAATTTATTTAATAATTGCATTAATGATATGTATTGATTTGTAGTTATATAATATTTTAAAACAAAGAATTGCAAGAACAAGCATTTCTCATTAATCATTTCAAGTTTCTTTATTGCAGTATTATATATGTTAGGATCATCAAGAGCATCTATAGATTTTCTTGTCATGATTAAAAATTTCAGTATTATTGAATATATAGGAGGCATTATACCTAATAGACTCTCATATCTTAAAGCAATACCTGTGGATATTGTTAAATCATCGATATAATATTGCCTTAAATTCTTGAATATATTATATAGTTCTGAATAATATACATAATTTCTAACACGTTCGAGCAAATTTAGAATTTTGTCACAAATCCTGCCAATGCCCTCTAAATCAAAATATTCAATCGCCTCATACAATGGTTCCATCATCATCTCAACAGCAGTGTCAACTTCGGGGAAATAATCAAAACGCAGCTTCAATTTAGCAAGTAATTCATCATATACTTCATCAGAACGACTACATTCGCCACTTTCAATTCTTTTTAAGGTATTGATCGTACAAATACCATCACAAAATCTTAATAACGTATACTCATTCTGTGTATTATGACGTTTTTCTTCACGGTAGATCCTTATTAATTTACCAATGACACGAATTCTGTTTTTGTTTTTAATTCTCACTAAAATTCTCCTCTACATAATCACTCCCCCTCACATAAGTATAAAGTATTTTCCATTTTTTGGAAATAGAATTAACAGAAAAGCGATTGAACTGAATTATTTCAAAAAAACAAAGAAAAAGAGCTATTCGCTCTTTACTAAAAACATTGGTAAATATTCCATAACATGAATAACTTTGTTCAAAATACGGTATATATAAGCAGCTTCTTCTTCACTTTTCGGCGTCATGGATTGGCTTTGTGACAAGGTATTCATACTGCGATAGGTCAATATATTATAGAAATGACAATTGGCAGCCTGTAGATATGGTATAGCTGTTTTAGCCGCAGCATAATTTTCTGTTTTCAATGATAATAGAAAACGTACATAACAATCCATTGCTGAATGCTGATCATATTTCTGTAAGAGCTCTTTGCAACTCTCATATTCTTCAAAATACAAAGACAGCGCATAAAGATAATGATGTACACAGAAGGCATCAGAAGGATTTAGATTTAAAATTTCCTGGAACTGTTGTTGAGCTTTGCGCATACAGCCAGCTTCATAAAGTGCGCACGCATAAGTGAACTTAATATGAAATAAAGGTTTTGCCTGCTCAATAGAGTAAAAATCATCTACCTTGCGTAAGAAAAAATCTTTACCTAAATTCATAGTAGCTAATTCCATTCCCTCTTTATAACGCTGTATTCTTACTGCATGATCTTCTTCATAGGTTCCAAGCATCATATAGGCCTCAATACAGTCTTCACATATATCTAATGCTTCATAAGCTATTTGCTGTTTCTTCTGCCAGGAACGAACACGCTTACTCTCTTCAAGCTTTAATAAAGCCTGTTGATAGGATTGTTCATTTTTAGTATAGCCGACATGACTTTCTTCTAGAAATGCATCAAGACTCATTTGAAATGTCATGCCTATATCAATAATGTCAATTTGCTCTTTCATACTTACCTCAATTCATTCATAACCTGCGTAATTAAAAAACAGATGTCTGTTTATGTAAAATTTTTAATGTGTTGTAACGCCCATCGCTGATTGATTTCATGAAATTTTTTGGTATCTTCTTCTGGCATGCGTTGCTTAACTTGCAGATAGGATTCCCATGTTAGGGCTAATACATCTTCTTGATCATTTTCTGTATAAGAAAACCAAATCGTTTCACTTTGTTTATCCCTATCTTTATAACGAAGTGTATTAGGATAACGCTGTTGTTTCTTCAGATAGATATAAACTTTTAATTTCAGAATCTCGATGACTCGATCGTCGAAACCTTCTTCCAATATATGAATCTTTTCTGCAATGTCACGAGCATCGGATATATAACGTTTCGTGGCGGACATATCTGCATACAGGTGATGATCCACCGCTTTCTTTTCTTTTTCTGATTTCATCAATAAGACAAAATGATGTTGTTTATCCGGATATATACAAGTATGAAAAAAAGATATGCGTGTTCCACATCTTGGACAGGTAAACGCATAGAATTCTTCCTGTTCCAATTGTTGCTTTAAATCTGGTTCAAATTCCGGAATTACTACGGTATCACTAGGCTTGTGCGTATGCCAAAGACAAGTCGGACATGTTATTTCTACTAAGATCGATTTCATTAAATCACCAACTATGTACATTATACACGCTTACGCCAAAAAGTCACGTACTACCTGTCTCTACCTTATAGATACCAACACCTTAGTAAAATCGTACCTATCCATTCCTTTTCTTTATCAACTTTTGTAAGAATTTGATGAATATTAACAAAACTTCATAAAAAAGGCTTTCAATCCGTCCTTTTTCTATATTATAATAATGGTTGTTACAAATGAATAAAGTAAAATTACTATATGAGGTAAAGCAATATGGAAAAGAAAGAAAAAAATACCCGTAAACGTAGTCTGATTATTGACATCGTTTTACTGGCAATCATGCTGATTGTCAGTGTCATCAGCTTTTACATCGCTTATACGTTTGGTCTGATACCAATGAAATGGATAACGATCTTTGCCGTTGTTGTCGGATGTAGTTTCCTCATCCTCCTTCTTTTAAACTTTAAGAAACTTCCTACATGGGGATTGGTCATGAAACGTTTTGTATTGATCGTCTTAACGGTATGTATTGGGACGTGCGGTTATTTTCTGGATAAGTCGCGAACGACCATTAACAAGATCAGTAAAACGACTGTGAATGAAGATGGCTCAACAACCAAAAAATCTAAAATGTTCGTCGTTGTGAAAAAAGACGCTGATATCCAAAACTTAGACGATTTAAAAGATCAGACGATCGGATTCCAAAATGGCAGTGATGAGGATAATGCAACTTATATGAAAACATTGTTGCAAAAAGAAATTTCCTTTCAAGAAAGAGAAGAAATGGATTATACGGCTTTAATAACAGATTTAGAAAATAATGCTGTAGCTGCTATTGCCATGAGTGAAACTTTCTACAACATGTCAGCGGCCAATATTGATAAATTCTCGGAAGAAACAAAGATCATTGAAACCTATGAACGCGAATTAACAGACAATCAAAAGAAACATAAGGATATTACAAAAGAAACCTTTACCGTTTATCTGAGTGGTTTGGATAATGTAGGCTCTCCGGATCAGCAGACACGTACCGATACCAATCTGATTTTAATCGTCAATCCGCGAGCAAATCATATTGATATGGTGTCCCTTCCAAGAGATGGCTTTATTCCAAATACAGCGACCAACAATGTCAATGACAAATTCACCCATACGGGAATGTATGGAATCGATATCAGCGTAGAAACCTTACAGCAGTTCTTTGGTATTCCTATTGATTATTATGCCCGTGTCAGCTTCAATTCATTGATTCAAATTGTTGATACCATAGATGGTATTGATGTTGATGTTGAGATTGATTTCTGTGAACAAGATGAGAACCGCAGTTTCAAAAAAGATGATCTCATCTGCTTGAAAAAAGGCGAACAACATTTAAATGGAAAACAAGCCTTGGCATATTCTCGCCATCGTAAAACCTTAGGTTATGATAATCCAGGACGTGAACGTGCTCAACAACGGATCATTAAGGCTATTATCAATAAACTTGTTTCCCCTAGTGCTATTACTTATGTAAATGAATTACTGGAAATTGCGCCTAATTACGTGATTACAGACATGCCAGCAAATCAGATTACTAAGTTTGTTTCCAGCGAATTAGAAAATATGAAACCTTGGACCATCTCTTCTATTTCCAGTGATAACGGTGTTTATGATACACGCTATGTCGCAAGTATCGCGGAAAGTGAAGGTAAAAAGGATGTATACCTGTTTAACAAAAATGAGGTTCATGCCTTACTGAATGCTTATGATGGCGCCAGCAAACAATTGGAAATGAAGGAGTATCACTTTGATCTAACAAACCTTTATAAAGATACACCAGCTGTTAACGATGATCCTAACATTGTTTGGGATAGCATGGCAGACGATCCACATTAATGTTTGTATGCAAGAATGACACACGTCATTCTTTTTTTATACATAAGCGTAGAACAAGCTATACCGAAAAGAAAAGCAGAGAAATCTCTGCTTGCATAAACATTATTCTGTATCAATTTTTCAAAGTTTCATCATTATAAGTACGATGGGTAATCTTATGCAACCAATCCTTCATCATCGCAATATCTTTTTCATCATTTAAGATATATTCCATGATCAAGGTATCCTTGCCACAATTAAACTGTGCAACAATATGAAGATATTCTTCTAACTGTTCAATGATACCCTTTCCTTTGACATCTCCATCCTCAATCACAAAACTTTCTAATGCATTTTGTGGATTGCTCAGCATTTCCAAATAATCCTCAACATTCTTTTCAAATTGATAAACATTTGCTTTGATTAGCCATCGCCAAGGTTCATCACTGGTTTTATACGGAGCCATGAAATGCAATGTTTGTGTACTGTTATCAAAACTATTTTCACTGCATCCATCCACTGGTATGTTCCAATTCCCAAAAGGATACCATACCAGATGGCGGCGATATCCGATATTCGCAATCGGCTCATCTACACCATGATGAATCAACTTTTCGCGCATCAGACAATCACACAATAGTTCATATATATCTAAAGGAAGGCCAATCGTATCATCTGCCTCATATGCAGCTTCTAAGTAATCAATGATCGTATGCGCAATCTTATCTGTAGTCTCATTCATTCCACTGTATTCATAATAACAATCTTTCCATAATAAAGCAATTGCACAATTTTTATAGTACTGGGCATCGCGCGCTAAATTGTTCCATACAAAGAATCGCTGTGCCAGTTCTTCAATTTCCAATGTTTTAAACGCATGTACAGAAAGGTATCCCATAGGTGTAACGACCCTATCGGCTTTACTCATTGGCTGATAATCATCACTGCGCCAACAAATGCACAGATTTTTATATTCTGCAACATGCTCCTCTACATACGTTGCGATATCCTGCAGCCAGCGATAAAAATAGTTATATTTCAGTGTTTCAAAATTGCGTTGTTCATAATACTTGGTGGGATCACTCACTTCAAAAGGCCATTCACTTTCCGCTATTACATCATCAAAAAAACGGCATGCGAAAGCATGAAATCCGGGACCGGCGACATTTGTCTGCGCCGTCAGAGTGATAAAACAGCCTTCATAACTGCATTCAATATAGCCCTGTGGACAGACTTCAATATTCACAAAAGTATCAAAATCTTCAAACTTTAATTTCTTTTCCTCACATTGTTTTTTTAAAAACGCACTAAATTGCTCACGTTGTGTTTCTTTTTCTAATTTACCTTCTAAGACAATTTCAATTGACATAATGACTCCTTTCATGACATTGTGTACATACCTCTTCCTTTTACGATTGGTTGAAAAAGGAACTGATTACTCAGCTCCCTATTCTACTGCTAATACTCGATAAACCGACTTCATTTCGCCCTCAAAAACCAGATTTCGTTTGGTGTAATCGTAAGAACGATTGAAATCATAATCCATGATCTTCATAACCTTGATACGCATTTCTTTCTTTAAAGCACTTTCTTTTAAATCCGTCTTTGCATAACTGACACTTACCTTAAAAGTGAAACCATCACAAGTTGTGTCATTATATACAAACTGTGCTTCTTCGCTGCTTTCCACCTTCACCGCACTTACTTGCGGAAGCGCATCCTTTCCATATTCATTTACGATGGTAGGATAGTTGCCATAATAATATGCCTCGGCAAACTCTATGTATTCACGAATACTGTCACTTGGCAGATATTGCAGACCACCAATGTCACTGCGTGACTTTTTATTTGCTAAAGTGAAGAAATCATAAACAAAATTAACGGCAACCTGTTTGGCCTCTTCTTCACTGATCGCATGATCTGGATTTTTCTCAACAGCTGCACTTAAGGAATTAAATGCTTTGATTTGTTGTTCGCTTGGGTTTAACGGTTCAACATATCGATCATTTTTAATAAGTTTAACTTCTTCCTTTTTTGTCTCACTATCACTGCCTTTTTTATCATTCTTTTGATCATTGGAACTGCATCCGCCAAGAATTAGTAGGGATACTGCAGCCATCGTCAAAACCAATTTTTTCATTAAAGGTTTCATACTTTACCTCCACAACTATAGTTAAGTATACCACAGATGATAAATGAAAGTACATCTGCCTCCGTAATTTTTAAGAAATCCTTAAGCAAATTACGTAAAAACAGCATGCATTGCTACACTTGTTCAACACATGCCGCCTTTTTCATCTAAACATTTTTGATCAGTTCTTGTATCCTTGTAAGCATATCTTCCTTATATAAACCGCCGCCTTGGGCAATGCTGGATCCAGCATTTCCCTTTAAATGATACGTATCCGCAAGCATCTCATACACTGCCTTCACATCCAAACCATTGCCTGGATTTGCAGCAACGACAATATGCGCATTATCATACATCTTGCCAATCAGAATTACCGCCTTCTGATATGTATCACATAAGAAGGAAGCCATTTTTACTAACGATTTATTATCAATATCCTCAAACTGTTCAATGATCAGCTGTTCTTCTCTTTGCCCCAGTTCCTTAGCCAGCATCTTATAGTATTTTTGTTTCCAATCACTTACTTCATTATGAAGTTTCCGCGTTTCATTAATGATACGTCCCACACCGGTATCTAAATATAGATGCGAAATTGCTAATGAATGACTGACTTCATCCAACACCTTATAACGGCGTTCTACACAATCCAATAACTGATCACCGACTAGATATTTGATTTTATACCCCTTATTGGTTTTCTCAAAACCACGAATAAACAACAATTGTAAATAACGTAAAGAAGGGACGTGCATACAACCACATAACGTATAATCTAGGGCTCCGATGCGAACGATACGCAAATCGTCACGCATGACATCCTTTTGTGGCAGATGTGCCAAAGCTTCTGCTCTTGTCGGATATAAAATACTGACATTCAGATCATCGCGAATAAGTCCGTTACATAGCACTTGCAATTCAATTGCCATTTTTTCATTGAAATCCGGAAAATCAAATTCCACATCATTTTCTTCATCCCCGACATGATGAGCAAGGGTGTGTACCTTATAAACATTACTCAATACAGCACTGATAAGATGCTGTGCCGTATGTATTTGACATTTACGGAAACGTTCATGCAAATTGATGCTCATAAAAACAGCACCTTCTAACTTCACATCCAGCAAATGCCATAAATAGCCATCTTTTTTCTTAAGACCAAGTACCATATGGTTATCCATCATTCCAATATCACTTGCCATACCGCCACTTTCTACATAGAAAATCGTATCTTTACAGGCATGCCAGTATAACCCGTTTTCTTCCTCAACCTTAAGAACCTTGGTGTTTAATTCGGTTTTAAAGCAATTATCATAAAGTTTATTATACATAAGCGTTCCTCCTTTTTTTATTATCTTTAATTTTATCACAAATTCATCATTATTTCACGGCTATCCTTTCTTTATAATATGTGAAATCATGGGTTTCTATGACTATGCCATATCTTGTACGATACATCGCTTTCATGATATTGAAAATTTTGTATGAATCCTAAATCTTGCATGTATAAGATTTATGAACAAACGTAATCATTTGTTTTCTTTTGAAATTCGCCTAATCATCTTGAGTTTGTAACATATCGTGATATAATGAATAGGCAAATCACAAGGAGTGGTAGAATGAATCAGGTTGCTGAAAACTGGAAAGATTATGAGTGCATGGACACAGGAAATGGCGAAAAACTGGAACGTTGGAAAGATATTATCTTACGTCGTCCTGACCCTCAGGTTATTTGGCCGATTGCTGAAGAAGATGCGCTTTGGAAACAGCCTCATGCCCACTATCATCGCAGTAAATCCGGCGGTGGCAGTTGGGAATATAAAAAGAAGTTTAAAGACAGCTGGACCATCGAATATAAAAATCTTCGTTTTAAAGTTTCACCAACCGGATTCAAGCATACCGGATTGTTTCCTGAACAGGCAGCCAATTGGGATTTCATGATGGATAAGATCAGTCATGCGGATCAAGATATCCGTGTCTTGAATCTATTTGCCTATACCGGCGGTGCCACAATGGCATGCGCCAGTGCCGGGGCAAGTGAAGTCGTACATGTGGATGCCAGTAAAGGGATGGTAAATTGGGCGAAAGAGAATATGATGCTCTCCCATCTGCAAGATCGCAAGATTCGCTTTATTGTTGATGATGTCTTGAAATTTGTTCAGCGTGAAAAACGCCGGGGCAGAACCTATCATGCCATCATCATGGATCCCCCAAGTTATGGCAGAGGTCCTAATGGTGAAGTCTGGAAAATTGAAGAACAGCTATATCCTTTAATTTCCGCCTGTCTTGAAATCTTGGACGAGGATCCTCTATTCTTCTTGGTGAATTCCTATACAACAGGTTTTCCGCCAACAGTCCTTCACAATCTACTGCATGCTACCATTGCCCGTAAACATGGCAACGGTTATATTGAAGCCGGTGAAATCGGTTTGCCAATCACACGCAGCCAAACAATTTTACCTTGTGGTATATATGGAAGATGGGTTAAAGAATAAGGAGAGTTTAGGAAAGTATGAAACATTTTAAAACATTGGCACTTGCATTCTGTGCCGCTGCACTGTTAGTTGGATGCAGCACAAAAGATGCGAAAGAGGATGTCATGAAAAACACCAAATCCTTTATTGATGATGTGAAGGATAAAGTGAATGTAACTGGCGTAGAATATTATACCGGAGAAAGTCTGTTTTACAATGCAAGCGATAATGATCCACAGGTATTAGTAGGTGATGGAACAATCGTTCATATCAGTGTTGATACAAAGGATGGTAAGAAAGCTAACATGTACTACAGCATAAAAGAAGATGGCAAGATGGAAGAAATCGTAAAATTTGCCAAAGATGAAAAAGGCAAGGAAATCCCTGCCGGAGAATATGCTGTTTATTCTGCTGAAAACGAAGTAAAGGATTGGCAGAAATTATCAAAAGAAGAAGTCAGCGAAATCGCTAAATAAAGCAAAAGAAAACAGTATCTCATAGAAGATAACTTGTACTCTTGACAGTGTAGCCATGTGAAAGTGGCTATGCTTTTTTTATGCCTACACAATCATGGCGAATTATCATTTATTATAAGATATGGGTAGATATGCCATCTTCCTTTTCACATAGCGTCATTCACTGTATAAAAACCCCCTATAAGACTTATACGTTTTTTGTATGTGTCTTACAGGGGGTATGATGTTGTCCTTTTCTACATATCTATGAAACCTTTTATGATAGCAGTAATTGTCATGCCAAAATGGTCCATATCCTTTATATGGGTATACTACCTTACGTATTATTCCATATTGGCGTGACGGCCAAACATGGTATCACTTGTCATGTTGCGCTTTTCCATCAACATCATCACAGCAATATCCATGAAAATCCCTTCACTTTGCTCAAATAAAGACCCCATCGGCTGAATAGATTTGATATCTCCTTGTTTGGCACTCTTAGGTGATGGAGCACTGATTTCTACGACGACATCCGCCATCTTTGCTATCGTAGATTCTGTATTGATAGTAATTAAGGCGACACGCGCACCCATTTCTTTTGCCTTTGCGGCATGATTGACTAAACTCTTTGTCTCACCGGAACCACTACAGATGACCAATACGCCATTCTCTGCAATATTAGGTGTGCAAGTTTCCCCTACCACATAGCTATGAATGCCCATATGCATTAAACGCATTGCAAAGCCTTTTACTTGAAAACCACTGCGGCCGGCCCCGGCACAGAAAATTTCATCACCTTGATCGATCAAAGAAACAAATTGCTTTGCCGCTTCTTGATCAATCGCGGTTAATGTATGTGTTAATTCTTTTAAGACAATATCGGCATATTCTTTATTATTCATAATATACTCCTTCTTTCTTTTCTTAATTTCTAAATTGCTAGGTTTATCGAAGATGACGTTTCATTTCTTTCGCTGCTTCAGCACGCGCTTGTGCATTACAGATAGCACCACCAACAACGATAATGCCTGCGCCTTCTTCAACGATAGCATCAATGGTAGAAAGCTTTACACCACCGGCTACTGCAGATTGGGCATGCTGAATTACGCGATTCACAATCTTTAGTTCATCCAACGGATCTTTTCCACTGGATTGTACATCAAATGCCGTATGCACACAAATATAATCAACACCCATGGCATCAATCTCTTTTGTACGCTCTTCCAAATTTTTAACGGCAATCATATCAATCATAATCTTTCCATGATATTTCTTTGCTGCCTTTACAGCACCAAGAATCGTTTCATCATTACTGGCACCTAATACCGTAACGATATCCGCACCGGCTTTAAAAGCTGTTTCGGCTTCTAATTCACCGGCATCCATAATTTTGGCATCTGCCAATACTTCAATATCAGGAAAGTGTTTCTTAAATTCACGCACGGGGCGCATTCCTTCTTCGATGATAAAGGGAGTTCCCACCTCCGCAATATCGACACTGCCTTTAGTTTCTTCTAATAATGTAAGGCAATCTTCTAATGTTAATGTGTCTAAAGCCACTTGTAATTTCATATGCTGTTTCGCTCCTTTTTCTAACTGCTTATAGGATAGTACGTTTTCTTTTTAATCGCAATAATCACTTTTGTTTTTTTAAAAGAAAAAGCATTATTTCTTTGTTTTCATCTTTAATCACAAAATTTAACCAACTTTTACAAGCAAAAACCAAGCAATGCTTGACATGACACACAACTTGTCTTACGATGAAGAAAGCAAAACAAAGAATGGAAAAGGAGGTTTCTTATGTCAAAAAATACCGATACCAGAAGAGATGAAATTTATCGCCTTATTTTAGCAGAAGGCTCTGTTCGTGTGAATGAGTTAGCTGCACGCATGGAAGTCACAACGGAAACGATTCGTAAAGATCTGAATGTCATGGAAGAGCGCGGATTAATTGTCAAAACACATGGCGGTGCTGAAATCTTAAACAGCTATTATCAGTTGCCTTTGGATGTGAAATTGAATGAACATGCTTATGAAAAACAACTGATTGCAAAAGCGGCATTATCCTATATTCGTGATAATTCTATCATCTTTCTTGATCCAGGCAGTACGACCTTATATCTGTCTAAATATTTACGTCTAAAGAAAGGCTTAACCGTTGTTACCAATTCATTGGCGATTGCGGAAATCATCTCCGAAACACAACATGATCTTATCATTGCTGGAGGTAAACTGCAAAAACGGGGAAAATCAACCATTGGAACCTTTGCGACTCATATCATCGATACAATTGTATTTGATACTTGTTTTCTAGGCTGTGATGGTTTTTTGAATGGTCCGACAACCTTTTCTCATGAAGAATTGGAAGTAAAACAGCATGTCTTAAAACGCAGTGAAACCAGCATCCTATTGTGTGACTCCAGTAAATATCAAAAGCATTCTACCTTTACCTTTGCACAGTGTCAGGAATTTGATGTCATGATAACAGATGCAATCAGTGAAAAAGATGCTGCCGTTGTCAAAGGCATTGCGAATATCATCGTAGCAGAATGATCAATTGCTTTTTAACCTTTCAAAATTGATAGATTACTTTTTCCCTGAATAGTTTTCATCTAGTAGTACTTATGGTATAGTAAGGGTGTTAAAAAGTGAGGTTTTCTTATGAATGTAACATTATTAGCTACCATCCTTGCCATTAGTTTTTTTAGCATTGGGGTTTATGCATATCGTCGCAAAGAAGCCATGTGGTTTTGGTCAAGTCCCACCTATCAACAATTAACGTTTCATGATCCTGTTACATTTAATCATAAAACTGGTATCATGTGGATGTTGTTTGGCATTGCTTTTTTCCTTCCTGTACCATTTCGCTATTTCCATTTCTTTAAAGAAAACATCTTCATCATGTTATTATCCTGTATTCTGACCATTGGCTTATTCGTGATGATGATCTATTGGCATCATTTGTATCAGATACACCGTAAATAAGCCTTACATAAACTGTTTCTTTATATAAACGATAAAAAAGAAGTCTCTTTCATCGTGTGTGCAAGCAGCAATTAAAACACGCTATCAGACTTCTTTTTTTGACTTATGCTATTTATTTATATCATTGTATCCTTTTTCTAATCCTGCTGACTTCTAACATATAAAGATATTTAGTCATCCATTTGCTGAATATGGGCGATAATTTGTTGCATGATTTCTACGCGGTGAAAAGGCGTTATTAAATAAAACCCATCCACAAAGGATACCATTTCATCAATGGTTGCCTTCGCTATCGTAACCGCCAACACTGCCGCTTCTTCCCTGTTTTTATGCTCATAGCGAGATAAGATGGCATCATCTACTTCAATACCGGCAATCTCATTTTTCATATACAATGCATTGCGATAAGAGACGATAGGCATCACACCACCTAAGATCCATGCATCCAATTCACGATGAGCCTGTTGTAAATTTTGCAGACCCTTGGCCGAATGAATCGGCTGTGTTAAAAAAGCTTGTACACCCTGCTGTATTTTTTGTTTCGCTTTTAATAGCTCCTGCTTAAAATTTGCAGCATTCACATTTAAAGCGCCAAAAATCAAAAAAGGATGAGGGAAGGTAGTTTCATTTAAGTCGCGTATATAACCAGCCAATAATTGTGAGTTAAAGCTGAATACACCTTTTACTTCCTGACGATCTGCCGCCGGTATAGGATCTCCTGTTACGACCAACACATTATAAATATCTTCAATATTTAACCCAAACAACAAAGCTTTTGTCGCATTAATATTACGATCACGACATGTCATATGCGGTATGACATCTATGCCTAATTCACGGTGCAATTTGCAGGCCAACAAAGAACTATCTACCCGTGCACGGGCAATCGGACAATCGGCAATCGTAATTGCGTCTATTCCCTGCTCCTTGAGATATTCCGCATCATTCATAAATCGTTCGATACGGCAATCCATGGGTGGATCAAATTCTACACATATGACTTTTTCTTTTCTTTGTAATTTTTTGCGCAAAGGATTGCAATCCTTATAAAGAACCGGATCATTCGCTGCCGGTGTGGGAAGTGATAACACAGCTTCTTCTTGTAATCTTTCTTTGATCTTTTGAATATAAGAAGGCTTGCTACCGCAGCAGCCACCCAAGATACGAACACCCATACTGCTGATTTTTTCCATTTCCTGCGCATAATAGCTACTATTATCACGAAAATACGTATGGTTGGCTAAAATTGTCGGATAACCGGCATTTGGCATGATAAGAATGGTATCTTTCTTTGTATCAAAATACTTCAATAAACGGCGCATATGCATCGGCCCGCAAATACAATTCAAGCCAAAGCCATGAATATTTTCATCTTCATGTGCTGCTTTCACCAATTTTGTCAAAGGTACCCCTTGCTGCGTATAGCCATCTGCTGTCACAGCAAAACTTACTAGTACGCATACATGGGGACAACGTTCTTTCAGATATGCTGCTATTTCATGAATACCATGATCATTAGGCAAAGTTTCAAATAGAAAACAATCTGCACCCTCTTCTAAAAAAACATCCACCAATTCTTTATATTGCGTAAAAGCACTGCGCGTTCTCGTCTCTACACAGGGACCGATATCCGCAAAGACAGATGCCTGATAAGGGGTTGCTACGCGCTTGGCAATACGATAGCCTTGCCTTAACAACTCTTCTCGTTTCGCCTTACTACAATCCAAGACTGCCTCATTCATCGCAAAGGTATTTGTTTTGATGGCATTTGCTCCCGCCTTCAGATATTCTTCATGAATAGCAGCCACCCGTGTTGGAGCTTTTACATTCGCCATTTCACAAGGCTCTTCATTGCCGTATAAGGATGCATAATATGTACCAAAAGCACCATCAAATAACAAGCGCTTTTGTTTCATGAACAATGGATGCATCACCCAAACACCTCCTTTGCGATATCTGCGCTTGCTTTTGCATCTTTTGCATAATAATCAGCCTGCACTTTATCCGCATATTCTTGACTGACAACAGCCCCGCCAATCATGATCTTACAAGGATGCTTACATGCATGCAGTGCTTGAATCGTTTCTTCCATAGCAGCGAGTGTCGTCGTCATTAATGCACTTAATCCAATCAAGGGTATTTGCTTTTCGACTGCCGTTTTTACAATTATATCTACTGGAACATCTTTTCCTAAATCAAATACCTGATAGCCGTAATTTTCCAAAACGACTTTTACAATATTTTTTCCTATATCATGAACATCACCGCGTACCGTTGCCAATAAAATTTTGCCTTTGGTGATGGTCGTCTTTCCTTGCCGTTGCAATTGCTGTCTAATTTCATCAAAAGCGGCCTGTGATGCACTAGCTGCATTGATAAGCTGAGGAAGATATAGTTGCTTGTTTTCATACAAATTTCCTACCTTATCAAGTGCCGGTATCAGATACGCATCAACGATCGTCAATGGTGTTTCCTTTTCCAATAACTTCTTACATAATGCTCTGGTTTCTTCCTTTAAACCTTTTTGAATCGCCATATCTATCGTGATGCCAGCTTTTTCATTCCCTTTATTTTGTTCACCATCTTTTTGCTCAGCAAAGCGTTCAATATACGCTTGGGCATCGACATCCAAACCATGCAATACGCGAAAACTATACACTGCCTCCATCATCGCGGCATGATTTGGATTGATAATCGGCATATTCAATCCGGCGCTCAAAGCCATGGTAAGAAAACTCTGATTTAATAAGAGGCGTCTTGGTAAGCCAAAAGAAATATTAGATACTCCTAATACTGTAGGTACCTGTAATTTTTCTTTCACCATATGTAATGTTTTTAATGTTTCAATGGCGCTTTTTTGCTGCGCAGATACCGTAAGTGTCAGACAATCAATAAAAACTCGTTCTTTTTCTATATGATATTGTTGCGCTGTAGTAAGAATGCGCTTTGCAATTTGATATCGTTTTGAGGCATCGTTGGCAATCCCTTGTTCATCCAACGTCAACCCTACCACATTTGCCCCATATCGCTCAATGAGCGGTAAAATCTGTTGCATGCTAGATATTTCTCCATTCACTGAATTTACGATAGCAATTCCATTATATATCCGTAAGGCTGCTTCAATAACCGCTGGATCTGTAGAATCAATTTGTAAAGGAACATCAACCAACGTCTGTAAATGACGAATTACTTCCACCATCATCTGTTTTTCATCAATTCCCGGCAATCCCACATTTACATCCAACACTTCCGCACCTGCTTCTATCTGTTCCATAGCAATCGCTGCAATTTCATCTAAATCATGATCAAGTAATGCCTGTTTCATCCGTTTATTTCCGGTTGGATTAATGCGTTCTCCAATGACCCGCACCCCATCCATTGTTACACATTTGGTTGGTGTACAAACACAGGATGGTATTTTTTTCGCAACCATTGTTCCTGTCATAGCGTGCTGTTTTAATTCGGCAATAAATGCAGGCGTTGTACCGCAACAGCCACCTATATAACGGATAGGCAAATGTGTAAAACGCTGTAAACTGTTCGCAAACTCATGTGCTTGCATCGCATAAGTATTTGTTAATGGATCCGGTAGCCCGGCGTTTGCCTTGACAATGAGAGGCAGGTTTGTATACGCGGCCATTTCTTCCACGATTGGCAACAGCTCATCTGGCCCCAATGAACAATTGACGCCAACGGCATCGACCCTTAAACGTTCAGCTAACAAGGCAAAGCTGGCAGCACAACATCCGGTAAATGTACGATGATCTTTTTCAAAACTCATGGTCACAAAAATTGGCAAATTGCTATTCTCTTTCGCCGCTAAAATAGCTGCCTTAACTTCCATCAGATCACTCATTGTCTCAAACACGATTAAATCAGCACCCGCTTGTTGCCCGGCCATTACCATTTCCTTAAAAATATCGTATGCTTCATCAAACGTTAAATAGCCATTTGGTTCCAGTAATTCGCCAATCGGTCCTATATCAAGCGCTACTCTTGTTGTTACATTGGCTGCTTTTTTAGCTTGTTGGATAGCCGAAGTTATAATTTTCTGTACACTAAAACCATTCTTTTTTAATTTTTTACGATTTGCCTGAAACGTATTTGCATAAATGATATCTGCACCACTTTCCACATACGCTTTATGAATACTTGTCACAATATCACCATGATGATATCCGAATACTTCGGGCAATTCTCCCGGTGTTAATCCTTTTTCCTGCAGCATGGTTCCCATCGCACCATCTAATAATGTTATCATCGCCTTATCTTTCACAAACAGTTCCTCCTTTACGATATTCACAGTGTTCTTTCAATGCACATACGCGACATCCGCGAACGATAGCTGGCTGTACTGTTTTCGCAATGCCGATAATCGCCGTAACACTTTTTTCCGGCACTAGCATGCAGGATTCACTAACGTGTAAACCAATTTTTCGCTCAGCATCTACTACCTGTAAAAAAGTTTTTTGTGTACTCACTGGCAAATCTCCATAACCACAAGAAAAACGATCGGTCAAGAACGCTTGTCGTTTTGCATATTGTCTGCGAAGCTGTTCATTTACATCATCACAAACTGCTTCAATCATTGCATTCGCACAGGCATTATACACATATGCTTTTCCCATATCACTGATTTCCAACGCACGTAGGCGCCTGTCTGTTTTAATCCCTAAGGTAGCGGCCATGATGATAACAGCATGGCTTTCTTTCAATAAGGCCTGTATGCTCTTCCCTTGCAGTTTTATATAACGGCATTGATGATTTTCTAATGGAAGTGTTCGATAAATGACCTGACATCGCACATCTTGATTAAGAAGTGTCATCATCTCTTCCACTTGCTTATGAAGAAGTTCATCCATCATCTGACTACCCAGATAATGTAAGATATCTTCTTCCTTCACCTTTGGCGGTTTCCATAGCATAAAAAAGCCTCCTTTCAAAAAAACTTTCATCCTTAGGACGAAAGTTTATCGTGTTACCACCTAATTTCATCACTGTTCTTCAGTGACCTCATGAAGCATACCTATGCTCCTGCCTGTAACGCAGCATTTACGCTTTTTTCTACCATATCGAAAAAAGTAGCTCCAAGACCATCTTCTCAGGACATTCCCTAATCTTTTTTCACCATGGCAAGATTCGCTGTATAGTTCTTATCCTGTTACTCTTCTCTTCAACGCATTTTATTGCCTAATTTTACCATTGCGAATCACATTCGTCAATAAAGAGCGATGAAATATATAACATTATATACAATGATTCACTCTTCAAATACTAAAGGTAAAATCCTTATTGTGAACATACCACTCTGTATCTTAAACTTTACTGAAATATATCCATCATTGCTATATAAAGAAAGTAAAGGTCATCCCTTATGATAAGGGATGACCTTTCTTGGTGTATTTACTGCTGAAATATATTCTGCCTTTTATCTGGCGCGAATACCAACATACTTCGTATATTCACCATATTTTACTTTATGTGTTGATGACCAGTAATATGGTCTTACACGATAGCGATATACTTCACCTGCTTTTACATTCGTATCATTGTATGTTGTTCCTTTTAAGACACTTTTCATAGTTTCCCATTTCTTTGTCTTGTTGTTATAACGATAAACATTATAGCCTTGTGCTCCTGGTACTTTATCCCATGAGAACTGTATTTTACCTACATAAGATTTAACATCTTTGATTTTTGTCTCTTTCAGCATCATACCTTCAACAGAACTGCTGTATGGTCCAAAGAATGCGACACCATTGACTCTACCATATGGTAAAACACGATATAAGTAACGTTTTCCAGCAACTGCTGCTTTATCTGTATACGTTGTTTTTGTGGTGGCACCCAGATACTGCCAAGCTTTCTTAACATTATCATAGCGATAGATGCTGTAACCACCTACACCATTTACCTTATTCCAAGAGAACTTCAATTGTTCATCTTTTTGTGTAACACTGCTCAGTTTTGTACTGTCAAATAATTTTGCCGACTGTGCATTTGAATACTTACTGATTACTGTTTTTCCATTTTTCTTGTAGTAAGCTTTTACACGATACGTATCGATTTCACCCTTAGGCTGATCTTTTAACTGTACAGTGGTATTCTTAGTCCAACCAATATTTTCATATTTCAGCGTTTTACGATTATAATGATAAATATTATAACCAGTAGCATCGCTTACTTTATTCCATGTTAATGTCAAGATACCCTTGCTGGCCTTGATTTGATTCAATTTAGGAGCATTTATTGCTGTAGGTACTGGTTCAGCTTTTGTTTTCAACGTCTTTGGTTTTGTATAGTCACTATAATGGTTTGTTCCATCAATGGTTACAAATGCTCTAACCTTATAAACATACGTTGTTTCCGGAGCTAAATTCTGTAGTTTATAAGAGGTTTGCGTCAAGGTTGCAATCGCTACATATTTTTTCGCTTTTGTATCAAGCTTATAAACTTTGTATCCTGAAACGTTGCTTACTTTATCCCAAGAAATTGTTGCTGAAGTATGCTTAATATCTGTTAATGAAACATTCTCAGGAGTTGTGACAGTCAATGCTTTTGTTCTTACTTTATACGTCGTTGTATAAGAACTATAATAAGTTTTACCATCAGCTTTTGCATAAGCTCTGACTTTAAATGCATATTGCTTATTAGGATTCAAGTTTTGTATTGTACAAGAAGTTGTTTTGACTGTTTTTGCCAAATCATATTTATTTGTTTTCTCGTTATACTGATATACTTGGTATCCTTCCACATCTGCTGCCTTATCCCATGATAAGGTTAAAGCATCTTGTGTGACATTGCTGCTTGTAACATTTTTAGGAGCAGCAACAGCTAATACTTTCGTTGTCACGTTAAGTTCTTTACTATCAGAACTATAATAAGTTTTACCATCAACATTTAGATAGGATCTTACTTTGAATTTATACTTCGTAGATGATGTTAACTGTTTCACAGTATAAGTATTTACATTAGGATTATCAAATTTTTGAATCATCTCATATGCTTTTGTTTCATCACTATATTGATATAATTCATAACCCGTTATGTTAGAAGCTTTATCCCAAGTTAAGGTTGCTTCATGCATGGTAACATCGCTCGCTGTCATACGTTTTGGATTTTGTACAAGGATATCAAAGCTAAAATACTTTCTACCTGTAATACTTCCACGATGTCTATCTACAGCATCACCGATATTTATTTCAATTGGAATAATTTCAAAATATCCCTTGCCTGGCAATACATTATTAACAGCTGGTTCTGAATCAGTAGCATCTTTTCCATAATGTACTAAATATTCAAAATCCGCGCCTTGTCTAAATACTGTCTTCTTGCCCTTTTCATCCGTATAACTAACGACAATCTTTGGAGTTCTCTTGCCACCGGTATAGTAATATCCATCATATTCCGTAGTAACATCAATCTCATCAACACTTACCTGTCTCCAGCCACATACCTTACAAATTCTAGTGCCATCTGGCTGCGTTTCATATTCATGAAGAGGTGCTCTTGTTCCGACAATTTCTTTATATTCATTCGCTGCAGGACAGTAATATTTCGTACGTTCACGTATCATACAGCTTGGGTCATCATGATACACAATTTCTACATCTTCGGAATAACCATCTGCATTAAAGTAGTACATGGTATCCGCAAATTGTTTCCAGCCGATCTGTTTCTGACCGCCCAAGAATCCCATATATTTACCGGTTGCTTTATCTTTAGCGATACCTGTAAATGATTTCAGGCTAATTGTTTCTTTACAGTGAATACAAACAGCATAGCCATCAACAATTTCATATTCATGTCCATCTTTATCACATTTGTATTCTTTGGTTCTTGTATAAGTATCCAAGATGTTTCCATTTGCTTCGCGTGCTTCAATTGTGAATTCTTTTGTCGTAGCTGAAACACTCATATATACGCCATCAAATGTTGTGATATATTTGTCAAATTCGAAACCTGTATCTGTAGTTGGATATGTCTTATCACCAGTTGTTCCACTAATCAAATAGACAGTTCCATTGTCTTTATCAACTTTTCCACCTTTTAAAGGTTTCGTACGATTATACGTATGATCATGACCTGAGAAAACAAAGTCAATACCAGCTGCATCACATGCAGGCGGAATAATTTTATTGATAATGTCATTACCACCGGTTGGATTGGTGTAATATGCAGGCTGATGAATTGCTAAAACTTTCCAAGTTGCATCACTCTTTTTAGCGTCTTCTACAAGCCAACTAGCTGCACGATTTAGCCTATTCGTATCTTTCGTAAAGTTGATTACCGCAAAATACATATTGCCATATTCGAAGGAATAGTAATCACCATTGTTTTCACTTGGTATATTATAAATAGCCTTACTGTTATCGCCAGTTAAATCTCCTTCATATTCATGGTTACCAAAGACATGGATCATATCAAGACTATTAAACAATTCTCCATAAAGATTTGCAATACCATCCCAATATTCAAATTTTGCGCCATTATCTACTGCATCACCTGTTTGCAATCCAAAATCATATTTGATACCATTGTTCATTAACGCATCAGCAATACGGTTGGTTCTATCCATATCCAATGTCTGGATATCACCTAATACAAAGAAGTTTACGTTCTTATTTTTGTATGGTGTTGTAAATGATTTCAGATCTGACCATTTATCACCGTCACCAACACGATAAACATACGCTGTTCCAGAACTTAAACCCGTTGCAATTACGCTATTTAAACGGAACGCATGGTTATCTTCCACGTTTGCGGAACCATCAAGTTTAATTAATTCTGTCGTTCCGGTTACATTCTTAAATGCCTTTTCTTTGTTTGCATCAAAATCAGCCTTAGTAGCTATCTGCATAATGGCTTTGTTTTGTGATTTAAATGGATCTGTAAACCATGTAACACTCTTTTGTGTATTAACATCTTTACTTGCATGGCTCATAACGTATTGTGGTGAGCCATCCTCATTTCCTGCTATAGCAAAACTATAATCAGTTAAGATGAAGGATACATCTTCGCCTTTTTTAGCATAGATGGAGAACATAGCAACAGCCTGGTTTAATGCATCTGTTTCTATATAGCCATCCGCATTTGTGGTACCTAACGATTGGTTAGTATCCACATTGAAAATTTCTGCACCTTCAACTGCTTTTCCACTAGCATCTACAACATAAATTTTTCCGCTCATTCCAACAAACATCGTATCTGTTTTCAGTGTTAAAGGCGCAATGATTTCGATACTAGTTTTTTTCGTTGAGAATGATTTTGCATAGTGTTCCGGTTTTTCACTGTTATAAGTCGCTTGACCACTTTGTACTAAATAAGTTAATTGAGTACCTTTTTTAACATCACTTGGCATTTTCAAACGAATGGTTGCTACGACTCCTTCACCGGTAACGGCAGCTTCTGTTTTTCGTTTCCCTTTTAAGGTAAGTACTCCCTTAGCACTATTATAGGAATCCTCTACTTTTCCAAAATCTTCATTCCAAATGATTTCATAATTTTGAGCAAATTCTTTCTTTATCGCGATTTTGGTAGTGATTTCATCCAGATCTTCTAAGCGATTTGTTTTGATTTCCAGATCATAAGGTTTATTTAATACTGGATTTTCCGTTGTCGCAGGCTCTAGGGATAACGTTGTATGCTTTGCGTTCTCACCTTTTACCGTAAAGTAATGTGTTTGCTCTGTTTCATTACCACCCTTATCACGAATAACGGTTCTGATGGAATGTACACCATTTGCCAGTTCCATATCATACAGATAAGAAACGTTTTTACTGCTATCTACAATAAAGTTATCCGCAAATATAGTACCGCCTGATTCATCTTGTCCTTTAACACCGACATTAACACCATCAACATACATACGGATTAGATCATATTCCATTCCTTTTGTATATTTATTTTCAACATCATGGAAAGTACTCATGAAGGAAATTTTATTACTTGTGATAACATCGTTGTCACCAAATGTTTGGAATTTTTGATTGTCTGTACTATATTGTACCTTGTCAATGATAGGTGAATCCGTATCATCTACATTCGTACCGTAGACAAATTGCATGTTATCCAAATAGATTTCACCGGCTGTTTTGCTTCCCATCTCAATGCCTGGAACATACATGATTCTAAAAGTAGCACCTTTAGCCAGTTTAAATTTTGTTGCCCCTTTGCCAGTCAAATCCGCTTCTAGGTATTTCCATCCCGTCCAGTTGATTCCGGCATCTTCTTTTGATACATGCGAATGATCCGGTAATTCCTGATTCGTCTGATAGGTAAAGTCAACATACATGCTAGAGCCAGCCTCTACCCATTCACCATTTGCCTGCTGATAAGCTACCTGTCCACGCAACCAGAAATTATCAATACCTTCAGGCGCATATACCCAAACACCGATTGCTGTAGGTGAACCTGGTATTTCATAATTATCCTTTGTACCAAAATAAGCACCACGGGTCGTATTCGCTGAATTCGTGAAGTCATAAGATAATTTTAAAGCATTTTTACCCATTCTGACTTCGCCTGTATCGATATCAACAATTTCTGCTGATACTCCGGTATCTTCAGCACTTGCCATAGTGATAAATGGCGTATCTTCACCATCATGTCCGATTTTCCAATATTCTTTTGCAGGAATGATCGTTTCTTCTCCTGTTTCTTCATTTATTTGTTTCTGATCTTCAAAATCCCATGCAACAGTAGGGAGCTTACCAACGATGACATGAATACTGCCCTTTACATCACGATTATATTTTGAATAACCGGTAACGGTTCCTTCCAGTGTCTCACCATCCGATGTAATAAACGTATTTCCATCGAAATGACCCATTTTTGGATTAGAAACTTCCCATTCAATATCTCCGCCTTTGATATGCACATTACGTTTTTGCCAGCGAACCTCTAGTCCTAAAGAAGATTCCGCTTCAAAGCCAAGACTTATTTCTTCTGTCTTAAACGAAATTTCATCAGGATGACGCACTTCGATAGATGCCGTTCCCACTACTCTTCCTTGATACATCTGGTTTACAACAAGCGTTCCTTCTTTATCTTTTAAAGTAACAACTCCGGTATTCGCATCGATAGTACCAATACTTTGATCTTCAACAGCCCATGTAACCCCTGCTGGCATTGGTGCTTCTCCACCGCCGCCATCAACACCGGTCGCATTGAATTTCACCGTTTGATTTGGAGTATATACTTCATCATTTGGCGAAATAGAACTATGGTCAAATTTTCCATCTTTCACACTTGTCGATAGGAATAATAAACCGCTGGAAACAGCACGTAATTTACCATCAGAAGGATTATTGCGTGCTTCTAAAGCATTCGTTCCCTCGTATCTAGCCATATATGTAGCACTTCCGCCACCATCTAAGTTAATGGCCGTTACACAGCCAGCAGCAGCTAACAAACTAGCCATCTCTGGAACAGTGTGTCCAGATGATTGATCAGAAATACCATGTGTGGTAAAAGTAACAATAGAGCCATCTGCCTTTAAGCCGATTGCTGCTCTTGTCATTCTTACCATATCAGGAATCATTTGCGGCTCGCCATTCTTTACTAAGAATGGTCCACCACCAACAGCCTGTTCACAGTCATCCATTGGCTGACTGGCATCACGTATCTCTGCTTTTCCTTCTTTTGTAATACAAAAATATGTATCGATTGGTTGTTTGATAATCTTGCCATTCATTACCAGGGCACCCTGTGGTTCCCCTGTCCCCATATGGAAGAAGTCAGCATTAACTGCCGCAACTACCGTTTCATTTTTGATACCATTTTTCTTCATGTAGTCTTCATAGCCCTTGGCCTGTTCTGCCATCGTAGCTAATTCCCATGAAGATGCATCATAATTAGAACCATAACTTGCTACTACTTTTGTTGGAGAATCTTTTGACATCTGGACTTCCATCATGTAGTCAATCTGCTGTTTATCTCCTTTTGTAGTATTCGTAACGATTTCCGTTTCACTGATACCCGGTGCTATTGTTTTATCTGTTTTCTTTACTAAAACATAGCCATCAGGTAATTTGTCGTTATTAACATTGATCTTAGCATGTGCTTGTTCCATTTGAAATGAAAAAACAACATTAAAAACCATGATGAATGTCAATACAAGACTTAAGCCTTTTTTCAACCTTTTTCTCATGAACTTTCTCATCCCTTCTCCTTTACCCTGGAAGCATCAAAACATTTTTATAATTCTAACCATATAAAAAAATACTAAAAATGTTGCGAACTTCTACTATAATGATATAATAATTAGCCTCAATATTCAACTGTCTTCCGTTTTTTCTAAGCCTTTTCCCACAGTAAAAACTAGCCCAGAAATGGTGCTGTATATTCTTTTGACTTAGCTTCTCATACGATTTATTTTAATTGCTAGACGAAACAATCTTCCTTTTTTTTATTTTTTCATTCGGTAAACAAAAAGGGTTCACTTCAGTTCTAGGGTATCCAAAATCTTTAGGGGTCTGAAATTTAGGGGTCACTTTAGGGGTCTAAACTTTAGGGGGCAATTTAGGGGTCTATTTCGGATGAGAAACAGGTGAATCTGTCTGTTTCTTTTTTATAATATTTCATGGTTATGCTCTCTATTAAAAGGAGGTAACTTATGGATTATTCTTATATTTTTAAATTGCTAAGCCTGCCTGATGATGGCTCTATCAGTATCGATAATGTTGAAGTTGCTGGCGATACGAAATATGTCTATATTTCAAGACCGCCTATAACCACTTACTGCCCTAACTGCTCATGCAGGATGCATTCTGAAGGCATCTATAAGAGAAAAATCAAACACCCTATTTTACAGGATTCTACCTGCATTATCTTTATCGTTAGCCAGAGAAAGTGGAAATGCACTAACTGTAAGACTTATGTCAATGAATCTTATCCTTTCTTCAAGCCATATAAACAATCTACTGATATTACACCTATGCTCATCCTGGAAGCTATGAAGGATCTAGCCGTTTACACTGCATCTATTGCCAGGCAGTTTCATCTTTCAGATACGAAGGTTCATGATATTTTCACTGCTTTCGTTGACTTGCCACGATTGAAACTTCCTGAATTTCTTTCTGTTGACGAAGTTCATATTGATATCTCTGAAAATGAGAAATATGCCCTAGTACTTATGGATTTCGCTTCCGGGCAGATCATAGATATCCTTCATAACCGCTGGCAGTCAACCGCAGAGGATTATTTCCTTTCAATTCCTTACGATGAAAGAAAGAATGTAAGGTTTATTATCTCTGACGCTTATAAGTCCTATATGGATTATCCTCAGCAGTTCTTTCCTAATGCTGTATCTGTTCTGGATTCCTTTCATGTAATCAAGTTCCTGACCAGTATGATTAACGACTATATCAATCTGGTGATGAAAAGCTATAAAAAGAAAGACCGTGAAGCTCTTGATCAGTCTAATTTTGAAACCAACCGTGATAATAAAACCATTAAGGAATCTCGTGAAGTTATATTGCTCAAAAAATATAGATGGGTTCTCCTTAAGAATCAGGATGATATTATTCATTCACACAGGAGATATTACCACAGATCTCTCGGTATCTATGCGGATACATATATGATCGAGAAGATGTTCCTTGAACTTGATCCCAGATTTCCTATGATCCTTGAAGCGAAAGAGAAATATATCAGTTTCAATAAAACATCCTTTGATTCTGAAGATGCTGTCATGTCTGAACTTAATAAATTGATAACTGAATTTAAGGCTTCCAGAAGCTATATCCCACGGAAATTTTCTGAATACCTTGATAAATACAAAAATGAAATTGTCCGCTCATTTACTGTTACAGAGGTATCACGGAGAAATGCCACAGACAGCGACCGTTATTACGCACGTCTATCCAATGGGCCAATGGAATCATTCAACCGGAAGCCGAAAGACTATAAGAGAAACTCTAGAGGCTTCTCTAATTTCGATTATACTAGAAACCGCATACTCTGGTCTACAAGAAATCATCCCGCAATAAGAAATATGCCAAAGCCTCAGGAAGAAATACACAGTTACAGAGGAAAAAAACGTGGAACTATAAAGTAAAAAACAATTAATAGATTGATAAAAACAAATAGAGCATAACCTAAAAAGGAATCAGCACTGTTTTTGCTGATTCCTTTTCTTTTTAACTTTAGGGGTCTTAAATTCTTTGTTTGTTTCCTTCATCCCCCTGAAGTTGCCCCCTAAATTTCTGGCGAAAACCCCTAAAAAATTTGATTACCCCAGTTCTACCTGCTTTTTTAATAGCTTTAATCTCTTATTCGTTTATCGGTTTCTTTCTCAAAACCACTTGCTTATTTAGATGACCCCAAAAAGACAATGAGTGTTTAAACTCACTGTCTTCTTGATCTTTTCACTTTTTCTATTTCTTACTTATTTTGCCACTCCAGAGCGAATATCACTAAATGGAGAGAATACACGTTTTCCACTTACCCATTTGTAAGAACGAACTTTGTAATAATAACGTCTTCCAGAAGTAAGTGATGTACTGCGCTTATAAGTAGTATATTTGTCATACGTACCTAATAAAGCATATTTTCCATTTAAACTGCTTGCACGATACAGTTGATAATAAGAAGCTTCACCATCATAATTCCAAGTGATTGATAATGCCTTTCTTACTGACTGTGAAACTGTTAAATTCTTAGGTGCCTTTAATGATGGCGTAGCACTTACCACTGGACTAAATGCTCCCATGACACGTCTTTTATTAATTACACGATAGCCACGTACTTTATAATAGTATTTTGTACCTGTTTTTAAACCAGTGCTATACTTAGTATCATAATATTTATTGTAAACACCGAGCAGAGAATATTTTCCTTTTTCACTAGTCGCACGATATACCTGATAATAATCAAATGCATTATTTTGATCCCATGTTACCTTGATTTCTGTAGAACTCAATTTCTGTAATTTAACATTTTTTACTGTAGGTACTGTTCCTGCGGTCCAACTCAGCTTATATTTGCCGCTGTCATCCCATGAACCAGAGCTTACTTTTACATAATATACATTAGAACCACAGAATTCTAAAATTTGCTGATCAGGTGAAGCAGGTTTACCATATAAATAATCATAATCCAATGTTTCTGATAAATCTTGATTATAGACATTGATATCCATATCTTCATAAGCTGAGATACTTAATCTTACAAACTTAGAAGTTGTTGTAATTTTATACCAATCTTCTTTATCTTGAGTAGTTAATGCCCCAGTAATCGTAGCACCTTTATTTAATGTCATTGCGTGATCAAAGTCATTAGGTTCTATATCATTTGTCCCTAAAGAAGATATAGAAGCTTTAATTTGATATCTGCTGGCAGCAGATCTCTCATTATCAATTACAACTTTATAAGTACCTGGTGATACATAAGCTGTAATCACTTTTGTCACAGGTGAAGCAGCAGAATCAGTATAAGCATATACTGTGTCATATCACTCAGATAAATCTGCAGAATAGTAAGACATGCTAACATCGCCATAAGACATACATGTCAACACCATTTTTGAAGCTTGACTTACTTTTAAATCATAAGTTACTTTTGCATTGTAACCTTTATCCGTACTGCCACTGATAAAAACATTTGATGTAGGCAGTGTTGCCGCATGTGTAACAATTAAATTTTCATTGCCAATGATGGTAACTGCTAATAATAGACTAACAATCCCTGCTAATAATCTTTTTACTCTTTTCATATGTTTCTCCTAATCCGTCGTCTAACTAAATTTTCACCTTTACTGGTGTGCTGAATGGTGAGAACACACGTGTTCCTTTTACCCATTTATAAGCACGCACTTTGTAATAATAGGTGTTTCCCTTCTTTAATTTTTTACTAGTACAAGTAGTTGTGTTTTTGTCATAAGTTGCCAACAATGCATATTTCCCATTCGCACTTGTGCCACGATATACTTGATAGTAGGTTGCCCCTTCAATTTTATTCCAAGTTATTTTAGCCGTTGTACTACTTGTCGCCTTAGCTGTTACTTTACTTGTTTTTGAAAGTACTGGCTTTCCTGTAATGACACTGCTAAATGGTGAGAATACACGTTCTCCTTTTACCCAGCGATATGCACGTACTTTATAATAATACGTATTGCCGGTTAATAAAGATCTGGAAATGGAGGATGTCGTTGTACTGTTATATACACCTAACAACGCATATTTCCCCGTTTTACTTGTACTGCGATAAACCTGATAATATGTTGCGCCATCTGTTAATTTCCAACTGATCTTTAACGTAGTAGAAGTATTTGGACTTGCTTTTACATTGGTAGGAGCAGCAAGTTTTGGCGTTCCCTTTACAACATTAGAGAACGGTGAATATATACCTTTTTTATTTACAACTGTATACGCTCTGACTTTGTAATAGTATGTCTGATTGGTGAGTAATGCCCTACTCTTCATACTGAAGGTATTTTCATCATAAACACCTAATAACCTAAAATCTTTTGTAGCATTGGTAGAACGATATACCTGATAGTATTTTGCGCCTTCACTCTTTGCCCATTGAACGTTTACAGAAGTTGCTCCAGCAGAACTAGTTTGAATACCAGTAGGTGTTGCTGGTTTTGTCGTAACGCTGCTTATTGTGCTAAACATACTATATTCGCCATCTTTAAACGCGCGTACTTTATAGTAATATGTCTTGCCTGCAGATACAGCAGCATCACTAATCGTCGTTGTTGTATAATTTTTACGATTCACCAAACTATAAGTGCCATTGACAGAATCCGCACGATATACCTGATAGTATTCTGCACCAGCTACTGCATCCCAACTTACTTTCACTGTATTAGAAGTAGCTGTAAGAGCACTTAAAACCGGTGTTCCAATGCTCTTACTGGTAATGATTCTTCTTGGTGAATAGCTTGAATAAAGTCTGTCACCGCTAACCATAGCATAAGCTTTCACTTTATAATGATACTCTACACCTGGTTGTGCTGTTTCATCGATTAATGTCGTAGCATTTCCTTCAGCCACCTTGCTAAAAGTGCCAGTAGCTGATGTTGAACGATACAATGCATAACCATCTGCTCCCTTAACACTTGTAAAGCTAGCTTGGATTTTTCCCTCACCTAAATTTACAAGCGTTAAATTGTTTGGTGCGTCTGGTTCATCTTGATAAACCGTTGTACCATATGGATGTGCTTTACCAAAAGCAGAAGTAAGTGCATATTCAGCGTTCAAAGTATATCCTTGTGAAACAAATGTGTCATAAGGTTTTAATAATTTCTTATAAGTCATATCATTGGTTTCTTCATAATAGGTTGCTGCACCTGTGGCATCAAAGTTATACCACTTGCCATCCATAAGAACAAGATTCCATCCGTGCGCTATGGTATCTTTCTTATCTTCTAAATAGAGATCACCATTCACACGTCTAGTTACTAAACCTAATTCTTTTAATAAACGATATGCTCCTAAGGTCTGTCCATAACATTGTGCTTCTTTGCGTACCAAAGAATCATAAGCAGTAATCATCAGATTTCCATTGTCAGGTCGAGGGTTATTGTTATAATGCAAATTGGTTGCTAAATAATCATAAACAGCTTTTGCTTTATCATAGTCTGATGAAGCCTGTGTAATACCATTATTGGCAAATGATGCTAGTATTTGTGAAACCTTTGCATCTACCGCTTCCTCTTCCTGTTTACTTGTATAATAATCAAGTTCAAATGTAAATGTATAAGAATTCAAGCTGCCTACTTTACCATCGATTCCAGTCGTTATACGAATCGTATTTGGTTTAATCGTATATCGTAAATAATCCCCTTGCGTAGCTGTAGCAGGATCTGCTTTTTCATCATCTGTCCTAGCCATCTCATATAATTCGTTTCCTAAGCCTGAAGGGAATGTCCCAGCGTTATAAATAAGGGAAATCTTTTTATTTCGCTTGACCATCTGTTCTTTGAGATAGTCTGCCGCCTTTGCCTTATTTGTAAATTCATTCGCTGCAGGATTACTAGCTACTGCTTTCACTGTAACTTCATTTGAATCGACTTCTTTGCCATTAACGCTTTCTCTGATCTTATATGTGTATTCTTTTCCAATCGTCAAATTTGTTGCATCAAGGAAAAACAACCCATATTTAGGATCTCTTTTTACCAAACCGTCATAATAGCCATCATCGCGTTTTCTCATAATCATGTATTCTGCATCCGTTGGATCACTCACACGATTGCTTGCTGTCCATTTCAATAAGATACCATTATCACGATCTGCTTTAGCTGTTAAAACCGGTGTAGCAGATGCTGCATGTACTGTCATGAATGTTGTTGGAATCAAGGTCGAGACTGATAAAACGAATGCACATACTAATACCATAAACTGCTTCATTTTACTCTTCATACTATTTCTCCTTTCAATGTTCTATATGCTCAATATCAATTCTTCACTCCTTTCTGTTTTATTGATGAGAAAGGTTACACCTCTCTTTGCATCTACTATTTATGTGAATCCTTCTTTTTTGAAGTTTCCGCTGCTGAAAATTTATAAACTGTTATGCCTTTGGTGTTTTCACCAAATCGCTTAATCTCTTTCACTTTCACCTTATGTTTTGTAACCCGTTCAATATTCATTTGTGCTACTTCAACATAAGTCGGATTTGCCGATGTGAAATAGATATTTTTTTTCAAAAGATCTTCCCAATACAAGGATGTCAAGCCATTCTTTTCCAATTGTTGATAATACAATTCTGAGAATGTATAGGAACCGCCGGCGACCATCGTATTAATTGGTTTTTCATTAGGATAAACAACGAATGGATTACGATTTACCGTTCCGGCAGAGAAATCATAAACATAAAAATGCTCAGGATTCTGTATTGCGTATTTTTCGAAATTCTGAAACTGTTCAGAAGTGGCTTCCGTATTTGTTTGTGTAGCTGCATAATCTTTATCTATATAGACCATATAAATACCGCCTACACTTACTACAAGAGTTATAGCAAGCATTGGTTTAAAGACCTTTTTATAGGATACATCCAGCCAACGCAGAAACATCGTCATCATAAACATGAAACAAGGAATCAGTAAAGACTGATAACTTCTTAATGGCAACCTGCCTTTAAATCCAAGATAAAGCAGTAATACGGCAAACCCGCCGCAGCAACATATGCTTACAAGTATATGAAACCATTGTTTCTCTTTTTTTGCAACCATTAAATTCAAAATCACGAAAATTAAAAATATACTGAGTAAGGAATATTGTACAAAGCTATAATCATATAAAAGCTCTCGTATATTCGTTACCGTTTTACTGAGTGCTGAATGCTTATTTGCCTGATACGCCTCTGTTATCGTTTTTAAAGAGGAAGCATTTATATTTTCATCCATATACAATAAACAAAGCGTTGCACGATACGTGCTATTATCCCATTGGACAGCATTATATAGCTTTTCATGTCCCTTATAAGGTGGATGTTGCCCGTAATCCATATACTTAACTCTATAGTCATTATACGTATTATATGCCTGTGTAATCTCGCTTTTATTTTTAATATACAAGCTTACAAAACGAACACCAAAGCAACTAATCACTAACGCGATTACAAATGTACAAATTTTTAACGTATGTAAATGTTTCTTCTTTTTCGTTAAATCCGGACAATACAGATAACATGTAGCAATCTGATAAACACAAGATAGTGCAAAGAAACACATGATGCTATACCAGGAAAGAGTACGCGTCATAAAGCTGAGCAATAATGCGATAAAGCAATATGCATATATGCATATCTTGGTACTGCGTTTATCAGAATGTTTCATTGATGCCATAACAACCACTGCTGATGTTCCCAAAATGGTCGATGTCACCGTAAATTGAATGGAAACTAGCGGAACCATAAAAATGAAAAGTAAACTAATGATCTGCGCACAGATTGGAAATGCAATCGACACCTTCTTATCCTTCGCCAGTTTATAAAAACATAAAAACATCACACTTTCCGATAGATACATCGCGAAAATATGATAAATCGTATACCACGGCAAAGATGGTAACAGCTTATATAATACCCCGATCGGTACACCTAGAAAATAATTGATAAAGGCTTGTTGTGGATACGCTTCCCCTGAAGCATATCCTGCCAAAGCATACATAATGCGTGAGTCGTCATTTGTCGCATAAGATACATCCGCTGTTAAAAGGACGATGGCATAACAAAGAAAGGTTAAGCCAAAGGCGAGTAACCATTTCCCTTTTCGCGAATTTATAATTTCTTTTATTTTCTCCATAACGGACCTACCTTATAATGAGAATACGATGATCCCTACGACCATGATGCCTAAACCGATTAGTTTCTTTCTAGAAGGAATTTCATGCAAGAAAATTCTGCTTACAAGCGCCACTAAAATAAAACTACAGGAATTCCAGACCGGTGCCATAGATACCGGAACTACTTTATGAGCAATTAAGGAACAAACAGTAGAAAGGAACATCATACCATAGCCAATAATTGTCAATACATTTAAATATTCATAAATCCAAGATTTATAATGACGCATTGCTGCTTTTTTCAAGATCAATTGGGAGAAAGTGGCAATTAAGATGCCAACCACCATGATGACATAATACCAGAACTCAGCCATTAGAAGTCACCACCGTATAAACGCCAACCATAATGATGGCAGATCCTATGATCATAGGAAGTGTGATTTGTTCATGGAAAATAAGACTTCCCATGATAATTCCCCAAATCATGGATACTGGACGATTGCTATATGCAGTAGATAAAGATACATGTTTTAATATCATCTGCCAAACAATTGCATAAATACCCAGAATAGCTAAAGATATACCAAAATATAATATAAATTCAAATGACATAAAACTTTCAAGTGCTGCCATTTTATTAAAAACACCTGAAAGTGAATAGAAAAATATCGCTATCTGTAAAATCAAGATTTGCCCGATCGTTATCTTTTTTTCTTTCATAAAACTCCTCCGTATCTGTTATTTCTTTTCCACATTTAAGGTTTCGCGTACTTCATATTGCGGCTGATTACTTAATGTCAGATACATGCGGCCGATGTATTCCCCCATCAATCCGATCATAATCATTAACAATCCACCGATAATCAATATTACTGTAATCAAAGAAGTGTATCCAACAAGAATCGAAGGATTTAATAATTTCCTTATGACTAAGATAATTCCTATAATAAAACCAATAGCCGAAAACAGTAATCCCATCATAGAAGACAGTTGCAAAGGTACAATCGAGAAATTAACCATACCGTTTAGCCAAACTTTAAAACGCTTCTTAAAGTTATACCCGGATGTCCCTTCCAATCTTTTTTTGTGTTCCAACTTTATGCTGGTGATTCTTCCGGCGATTTGATAAATATAGCCGAAAATGGAAGGAAACGGACTCTGATATTTTTTCAAACTATCTGTACACATCTTATTGATTGCAAAATAAGCTGAAGATACAGCACCTTTTGGACGTTTTCCCATTGCGGTATATACTTTGGCAGAGATTGCGCTTGTAAAACGATTCATAAACTTTGTCTGTTTCTGTGAAAAATCTGCACTTACCAGATCATAGCCTTCTTCAATCTTATCAACAAGATCAAATAAATGATCTATAGGATGCTGGCCATCATCATCCATGAAAACCGTACAATCTCCTTCAATATATGGAATGCTTGCCATACGAGCTGTTGCTTGCCCCCAATTACGGGATAAGTTTACCCCAACTATATTCTCATCTTCTTGACATAAGGAACGGATAACATCAAAAGTGTTATCCGGAGAACAGTCATTAACCAAAATAATCTGATAAGAATAGGATGGTCGCTGTGCTACTGTTTTCTTGATTTGTTCTACCACATAGGGCAATGTTTTGGCAGAGCGATAACATGGGATTGATACTGTAATTTTCATCTAATCAACCTTTCTAATCTAATAACAGCTTACTGTCAAAACCATCTAACAGCATGCTTTCGCCTTTATCATCCAAGACTTCAAATATCTCATAAACAGTGTCAATAGCTTTCGCCATAGTTACACGGTCTTCTGTTTTCAAAGTTACACGACATAATATCTGACGTTGTGTACCCATAAGTTTTTCCGTAATATCTTCACCACCGTAATACCATGGAGACACATCCACAATTTCTGGCAGCTTCCGTAATTCTTCTACACCGATGACCTTTTCCACATGCCCAGGTCTACCCAATAAGGACAATGTACAATATACATGATCAAAATCAGGCTTTGCTACTTTCGCAAGATCTGGTTCATTCATCTCTCCCGTTAACGCATGATGAATCATCATATCCATGGTACTAAAGCCGTTTTCTTCTTTTAACAAGTTGTATTGCTTCGCACCATTGAAACGATAGCCCATTTCATAAAAAGGACATTCATTTTCTGTCGCAAACCCCTGAATAAATAATGTACCGTTCTGTAATCCGATAGATTCAAACATTTCCACTACTTTCTGATTTTGCGTTTCCTGATAAAATTGCAAATGTTTTGATGGATAAATATAAGCTAATGGTAGTTTCATAAAATTACCATCGCTTTCACGCAAGTAGCGATCATGCATCGCCGTTAAGTAAACCTTTCCATTTTGAATAGCATAGCTAATGCCAATTTCATCACTGATTACATAGGTTTCAATAATAACACTGCCTGTTGGTGAATATGATTTTGCTCTTTCATAAGCAGCTAAAAAGGCTTCTTCATCATTACAAACGGAAATGCCTCCACCGCCACTTCCATCTACAGGTTTAACAATAACCGGATAAATCAGTGAACTGCAATCTATTCCTTCATCTGTTTCCTCTACATGGAATTCATGAACGACTGGTACATGATGCGTCCTACATAATTCCTTGAAATTATTCTTATTAGAACAGATATCCCATTGTTCCTTCGTACAATAGAAAGGTTTATTTAACCGTTTGCATAAAGCCATGGTCATTTCGATAGAAAACTCACTAGATCCGGTCATAATACCATCAGCTTTTACTTCTTTTGCTAATGCTTCCAATGCATCTAAATCAGCAGTACTTACGGTTTCAATCTGGTCTGCAAAACGTTTTGCCGGAGTTAAAGTTACATCAAGATTTCCTGTAACAATCGTATAAACTCCCATTCTTTTCGCGAATTGTACTACATCGGCGGCAATTGGATTCACACCAGCCAAAACTAATAAACGTTTCCCTTTTAAATCATTCATCACCTTGTTACCTCCTCTTTGCGATAAGGCAAAATCATCTGTTCGCCATGTTCGTCATATACACGAAGTGTTTTTAAGATCCATTTAATTTTATCATATAAAAGATCACTATTTGCTGCCACTACATGGATACGCGCAAAATTTTGATCCAACGTCCCTGTGGAATCAATTCGATCTTGTTCAAAATGCAGCTGGTGCACATAAAGAATAGATGCATCCTGCTTAATTTCCTCAAGACCTTCGATTTTGCTGATTGTTCCTTTTTTCAATAGCGGTGATAGTTCACAAGCTGCACCTTGAAAGATCGAAGCCTTTGTATCTGTCACGCTCTTATTGCCAAATATTCCTTCTACCGCATATTGAATCATAAATTCTAGCGGATTATAATGTTCAAAATGTTCTACAAATTTATATTCCATGGTTGCATTTAATCGATAACCCATTTCATAAAAATAGAAATTATCTTCATCATAGAATGCTTCCATAAAAAATACACCCTGTTTTAGACCAAAGTTTTCAAACATAGCACATACCTTGTCATTCACTTTGGTGATGTATTTCTGTATATACTTAGATGGATGATGGAAAGCCACAGGTACTGGAGAGCCATCCTGATCATTGCGTGTAATACGATCAGATAATGACATTAATTTTACTTTTCCATTTTGCACAATATAATAAGCTTCAACATTTTTACCACGCATATATTTTTCAATGATGAGTTGCTTGCTGATTGAATTCTCAAGTGCATATTCAATACCTGCTTTTAGCTCCAATGCATTTTGACAGATTGAGATTCCATGTCCGCTATAACTATCTACAGGCTTAACGATAACCGGATAATGAATGCTCGCATAATCTATGCTTTGTGTTTGGGAATCAAAAGAATAAGCCGGCACGGTAGGCACCTCATACTGTTCGCAAAGCTTTTTAAAACGCTTTTTATTTGAACAAATATCCCATTGCTCTTTGCTTGCATATACAGGCAGTCCCGCCTTTTCACAAAGCTCTATCATATTCTTGATATTAAATTCACTGGCGCCGGTAAATACACCATCGATATCATGCTCCTGAATGTAGTTGATCAAAGCCGGATAATCTGTCGTACTGATGATAGCCGCGTGATCAGCTTCCTTTTTCGCAATGCCATCTTCTAAATAATCGGCAACAGTAACCTCAATGCCCATGTGTTTTGCCGTCTTCACCACATCGAGTGTTGACATCGTACCACCAAGCACTAATAATTTCTTTTGTTTCTTCATTGTATATCAGGCTCTTTCTACTGCATGTTCTGCTAAGTTAACTTGTTCACGTGCTTTTACGATATAATACAAGATTTCATTTACTGGTGTAGGCACTCCACACTCTTCTCCTAATTTAATAACGGTTCCACCAAAATAATCAATTTCTGTTTTTCTGCCAGCTTCTAAATCTTGTAACATAGATGTTTTCTTTTCTGGTGGATAGTTAATCAGCGTCGTAATCATATCTTCTTTATCCTTAGTTGTTAGATGAATTTCTTTTTTCTTTGCAATATCAACAATTTCTTGCATGGCACGATCTAAAGCGATTTGAATTTCTTTAAACTCGCCAAAATATTTGAATTTTGCTGAGGTTAACAAAGAAATCTGGTTGGCTCCGATATTAACCATCCATTTTCTCCACAACATCCGTTTCATATCTTCATATACATGATAATTGATATGGTTTGCTTCTAAAATATTGATAACTGTTTTTACATCTTCAGAAAAATGGATATTTTCTTCTTCTCCAAACTGAATCTCGCCCAACGTTTTAAATGTGATATTATCATCGGTACGATTTGCATCCGTACGCATGACGATACCATATAAAACCTTATTGTTTGGAAATGCCTCTTGTAAAGCATCTACTGCCGTAACGCCATTTAACAAGGATAAGATAATGGTATCCTCATCAATAACAGTTTTAATATCTTTAATTGCCGCATGCAAAGAATAGTTTTTAACTAAAACCATCAATAATTTAATTTTTCCATGATCTTCCTTGGTCGCAATATGTGGATGTAATACCTCATTATTAACGCGTATACCTTCTTTTTTCAAGCGCTCCGCACGTTTGCCGTTTGCCACAAAGGAAAACCTATGTACCCCATTTTTCATAAATACGCTGCCATAGGATGCGCCTACGGCACCAGCCCCGATAATTGCTACTTCTTCCATATCAATCTCTCCTTTAACCTAATATTTCATCTACGAATGCTTTATCTTTTGTCGTAAAGATATAAAAGCCAAATCTTGTTGAACTATCTACTACATCATGATTTCCGACTTCGGTGATTTCACTGACATACTGAAGTGTTTCCGGATGCTTTCGTTGTAGCTTTCTTAATGTATCAATATCATCATGATCAAAGATAAATTTAATACCGGCATATTCATCCTCTTTTTTCTTCTTTAATGTCGGTTTTTTACCGCAGGCAACCTCGATTACCATTTCTACAAAATCATATCCGGTTGACAAATAAACTAAATCAGAACCGATACAATCACCGCCCATACGAGAACCTATTTCAATAATTTTAATGGCCCCTTGATGATCAATCTTAAATTCACAATGAGAAGCCCCATTTTGAATATGAAGGGCATCCAATGCTTTAAATATTTCTTTTTGGTATGCCGTGATTTTGTCCATTGGAATATTTGAAGGTTCCACATGACCGGTTTCAATGAAATGAGGAGCACCCGACGTATATTTCTGCGTAAATGCCAAGAAGGTATGCTCTCCTTGATAAGAAATACATTCACAGCTATATTCCGGACCTTCAATGAATTCCTCTATGATGGCCTTTTTCTCGAATGCATATGCTGTTGCAATCTGAATTGCTTTATCTAAAGCTTCATAAGTTTCGATCTTGGTAATGCCTCGACTTCCTGAGCGATCTGTTGGCTTGACGATCAACGGAAACGTAAAAGATGAAAGTTGTTCTTTTTCAACATGTCCTTTTGTTTCAAGAAACTTCGGAACATCAATTCCATTCGCCAGAAAGGCTTTTCTCATTTCATATTTATTCGTACAAATCACATCAGATATTTCTGGATTTGTTGGAAGATGAAGAGAACGTGCCACATAATTTACCGTAAGTACCGCTAAATCAGAGCCGATAGATACAATTCCTTGCGGATTGATCTGTTTACATTGCTCTAATATAATTTCTTTTTCCGTGATGCTGATGGGATAAAAATAATCTGCAAAATCTTTACCGACAGCTCCTTCCGCCCATGCAAAGACATGCGTTTCATATCCCATCTCTTTGGCTTTTTTTATTAAGGGAAGCTGAAATTCACCAGCACCTATAATGACAAGCTTATCCATATAATATCATCCTTCTAATACTTCCTTGATCGAATCAACAACATACATTGCATCTTCGCTTGTCATATCCACATACAAAGGCAAGCGTAAGATACGTTTTGCTAAATCCTCTGTTACTGGAAGCATTTCCGGAGTATATCCTAATTTTAAACCATATGGTGCAGAATGAAGTGGCACATAACAAATGTAGCTTGCAATTCCTTTTTCCTTTAATTTATTAATCAGATGAGTACGTTTTTCTTCACTAGGCAATACGATACAGAACATATGTGCGTTATGTTCAATGTCTGCTGGTAAATATGGTCTACGCAAGTATCCCTTATCTTCTAAATCCTTTAAGCCGTTATAATACGTATTCCAAACATTCATACGTTTTTCAAATATCTCTTCATAACGATCCATTTGGGCAGATAATATCGCCGCCAGTACATCACTTGGCAAGAAAGATGAGCCAATATCATGCCATGTATATTTATCGACCAATCCTCTTAAGACATTGCGTCGGTTTGTTCCTTTTTCACGAATGATTTCGGCGCGTTCCATGTATTTATCTTCATTAACAACAATTGCGCCACCTTCTCCCATGACATAGTTTTTTGTTTCATGGAAACTGTAGCAGCCGAATTCTGTTAACGTACCTGCATATCTTCCTTTGTATGTAGAACCAACTGCCTGAGCAGCATCTTCAATAACAAATAATCCATATTTATTAGCGATTTCATTAATTTTATCCATTTCACAAGGGAAACCAGCATAATCCACCGCATAAATCGCTTTTGTTTTTGGTGTAATCAGACCTTCAATTAAATTCTCGTCAATATTAAAGGTATCTTCACGAATATCACAGAAAACTGGTTTCGCTCCTCTTAACAGAAAAGCGTTGACGGTTGATGAAAAGGTAAAGGATGGTGTAATGACTTCATCACCCGGCTCGAGATTAATTAAAATAGATGCCATTTCCAAAGCGGTTGTCCCAGAGGTCGTCAACAGCATATTTATAATACCAAAGCGTTCTTCAAACTGCTGATATACCTTCGTTGTAAACTTACCATCTCCCGATAAGATGTTTGTGCCATCCATAGCCTCCAAGACGTTGTTTTTTTCTTTTTCCGTAATTGATGGTTTATTAAATTTTATCATACTTACTTCCTCCCAGCTAATTCTCTAGCCTTATCTACCATATCGGCTTGTACTTTAATTTCCCCATAAATGCGTTCTCGTGTTGCTGCATCATGTACAGCCTCATAAAACATTCGGATAGATTTCCTAAAATGTGAATCTGCTTGTAGCTTTATATCACTTACTTCGTTGTTATGCAAAATATGCAAAGTCGGACATAAGTCATCCGGTGCCGTAAAGATGCGATCCGTACTTAAGATGCCCTGACTGCCCCAGATGGATAATTTACATTGGTATTCACAATCCATGCCGAATTCCCCAAGAAACACTTCATCCTTTTCATTTTTAAACATATAGGAGCCATACATGTCAACACCAAACTCATCATAATCTTTCATGACACAGGACAGCATCTCTATGTTTTCGCCCAATAGTTTTGTAGCCAGTTTAATCACATAACCGCCGGCATCTAACAAGGCGCCTCCACCCAGTGCCTTATTGTAACGAAAATCATTCGCCGGACGCATTGGGAATCCAAAACGGGCATGATAAGAATGAACCTTTCCAATGGTGCCTTTCTTTAGCTGTTCTTTCACATCTTCGATTTGCTGATGATATTGAAACATATAGTTTTCATGTAACGCCAGTTTTTTCGCTTGCGCCAATGTGATGAGTTCCATACTGTCCTTATAACAAATCGTAGATGGTTTCTCAACAAACACATGCTTTCCATGTTCTAAAGCCAATTTCGCCCAACGATAATGCAATGCCGGTGGTAATGGCAAATAAACAGCATCAATATCATCTGCACAAATGACTTCATGATAGCTCTTATAAACTTTTCCGCCATAGCTTTCCACAAATGTTTCCGCTTTTTTAAATTCGTTGGCAATCACCTCATCAGCAACCTCGCCATCCCATTCAGAAGGATCAGCGACAGCGACACCCATGTAAGTAAAGCCATCTTCTTTCTGCAAAGAAGGCAGAAATCTACGAAATGCAATTTCCGATGGACAGATAATACCAATTCTAATATTTTTCATGTGTCTTATACCTCCAATAGTGATAGCAAATTACGTAATTGAATATTCAAGCAATTATTGACTTGGACTAATGTATTCAGCGTCTTATAATCAACCCAGAAATAGCCATCCTGCTCATTTGCGATAACATCTTCTTTATTTATTTCGATGATAACGTTTCGATTCTGCTCATGGTAGAAACGCCCGCCTTCTTCTGATAAAAGAACATCATGTAAAACGTGTTTTTGTTCCTTCATCTTTTGCATGAACACTGTGCCCACCTGATCATAAGGCCCATGCAGGTGTGATGGTTCTAATTGCAGCGTTGGTCCTAATTCAATCAGATCAAAACAGCCAATTTCTTTTTTCGCCTTGATCAAAAACTTACGCACGCCGTTTTCAATACAGGTAAACATACCGAATAAGGCAATGCCGGTAGCTTCAAATAAGGGTTGTGTCCAGCGCGTTACTTCTCTTCCTTCAATCATGATATCACAGAAGATCACCTTGAAATCATGTGCCTTTTTACAGACGATTTCATTGTTTTTTTCTTCCCAGCTGCTTAATGCGGATAATGGCACCAACGCATCTGTTGTTTCTTCAAACATCTTCACATTATTTATGTATTGATAAATTCTTGGAATCATGGCTTCCCCATGCGTATCAAATACCGAAGCAACCAGTGCGGCATCGTTAGCTGCATGTTTCATCTTGCTCAGTGTCTCGCGATCTAAGGTATGCGCATAGTATGGAATACAGGATAGAACGGTTCTTGTATCCATATTGACAATGTTATCCCGTCTCATTAAGCGTTTGATTTGCCCTAATGTCATCCATTTGAAATTCTTTTCTAACGGAATGTCTTCATCAACCTTGATGATAATGTTGCGATTGCGCTTTTTATAAAATCTTGACGACTGCTCGGATTGGATTTGATCTACAATGATTTCATAGTCTGCGGCATTAATAAAATAATCAAGATATTTTGGTTTCTTTCCGCCATGCTTCTGCGTAAAATTACTCTTGGTCGCCTGTATCGTTGGAGAAAGCTGTATCTTATTAAGATTGCCGGGCTCTATTTTGGCCTGCATCAGAAAATGCAAGACACCATCGATTTCTTTACATATAATACCTAAATAACCGATTTCATTTTGCAAAATGACCGGCTGTTCTAACACAACCGTGTTTCCGCTTTTTCTTTGAAACCCCTTAATCGCAAAAAAACTGCGATTCTTGTTTCTGATTTCCCCCGCATCTTCATCATAAAACCAAAAATCACTTTGTTTTAATGCTATTTTATGTATGTCAACTTTTGTATTGTTATTCAATTCTGCTATCCAGGCATCTATCTCATTATTATCAGAAACATTACCTTCTACCTGTAGCCAGGAATGGAATAATGCATAAAATAAATTACTCATAGTTTTCAGCCTCTCGCTACGGTTGCATCTTCTTCCGCAAGACGCTGTAAGTATTTTCCATATTCTGTCTTATAAAATTCTTCAGCTAATGCTAATAATTGCATCTTATCGATAAATCCTTTAACATATGCGATTTCTTCAATACAAGAAACATATAACCCCTGACGCTTTTGAATAGAAGCGACATATTCAGACGCTTCCATAAGCGAATCATGGCTTCCTGTATCAAGCCAAGCAAAACCACGTCCTAAGATTTTTACATTCAATCTTCCCTCACGCAAATAATGATTATTGATTGAGGTTATCTCGATTTCACCGCGTGCAGACGGTTTTACCTTTTTGGCTATTTCAACTACATCATTATCATAGAAATATAATCCTGGAACAGCATAGTTGGATTTCGGGTGTTCCGGTTTCTCTTCCAGGGTCAAAACCTTTCCTTCTTTATCAAACGTAACTACACCATATTCTCGAGGATCTCGAACATAATATCCAAAAATTGTTGCCCCTTCTTGTTCTACTGCTTTCTTTAACACATTGGAAAAATGTCTTCCATAGAAGATATTATCACCAAGCACCAAAGCCACACGATCCTTACCGATAAAAGATTCTCCTATAATAAAGGCTTCAGCTAAACCTCTTGGCTGTGCCTGAATGGCATATTCAAGGCGTAATCCCAGCTGACTTCCATCACCTAACAGTTCCTTGAAAACTTCAATATCTCTAGGTGTTGAAATAATTAATATTTCACGAATATTCGCTAACATGAGTGTCGATAAAGGATAGTAAATCATCGGTTTATCATACACCGGTAGAATTTGTTTTGATACAGCTTTCGTTAATGGATACAGTCTAGTACCTGAACCGCCTGCTAAAATTATTCCCTTCATATGTCATTACCGCCCTTCATACATTGTTTTATAATATTCCTGATATTGACCGCTTGTAATATGTTCAATCCATTCCTTATGCTCGTTATACCATGCCAATGTCAGTTTAATGCCATCCTCGAGCTTCGTCTCTGGATACCAGCCAAGCTCTTCGCTAATTTTATGAGGGTCGATGCCATAGCGTTTATCATGCCCTTTTCGATCTGTCACATAGGTAATCATATGTTCGCCGACAGTAGCATCAATATGTTCTTTCACATAGTTAATAATCGTCTTAACAATAAAGATATTGGTTCGCTCATTATGACCGCCAATGTTGTAAACTTCACCTAAACGGCCACTGTTAATGACCATATCGATACCTTTGCAATGATCTTCTACATATAACCAGTCACGAATATTCATACCATCGCCATATACCGGTAAATTCTTATGTTCTAATGTATTATTGAAAACAAGTGGTATTAATTTCTCAGGGAACTGGTATGGTCCGTAATTGTTACTGCAACGTGTGATATTGATAGGAAATTTATAAGTATCGGCAAATGCTTTTACAAATAAGTCCGCACTCGCCTTAGAAGCGCTGTAGGGACTATGCGGACAAATTGGTGTTTCTTCCGTAAAATATCCTTCATCTCCCAAAGAACCATAAACCTCATCTGTGGATACCTGCAAATACTTCACCCCGTCTTTATAAGTATCATCGCCAATCTCCCAATATTTTTTGGCAATCTTTAATAAATTCACGGTTCCGTTTACATTTGTTTCCACAAAAATTTCCGGATGCAGAATACTGCGATCCACATGACTTTCCGCCGCAAAATTGACGACATAGTCAATATCATACGTTTCAAATAACTGTGTGATCTTTGCTTCATCACAAATATCCGCTTGTACAAAGATATGACGTTCATCCTCTTCAATTTGTTTTAAATTTTCCAAATTTTCTGCATATGTTAATTTATCAACATTGATAATTTTAATATCATCATATTTATTTAATAAATAATAAACAAAATTACTCCCAATAAAACCTGCTCCGCCTGTTACTAAGTATGTTTTCATTTCATATCCTCTCCAATAA
>NZ_CEVYEL010000020.1:0-46973 GCF_982403165.1 Longicatena sp. | reverse complement strand
ATTATCTTATAGACAAGAATAATCTAATTAGATTTTGTTCATGTCCCAATTTTCTAGGCTTTAATAATTCATAATTTTATTTTTTAAAGAACTCATCAAATACCGCTTTTACTCTTTCTGCTTCTTGCTTATCTTCAATATAAGCATCAGAATTAAACAATACAGGATTCTCTGAAATATAAACAGCTAAAGTTTCATTTGCAGTCGTAGTGATTTTAATTCCCACATACAATTTAGGTTCTACAGCTATAAAAGAGGAAGCACCACCAAGTACCTGATGAAGAAAAGGTTCTGCTTTTCCACGATAATTTGCATGTTCATTTAAAATACTATATTTTTTAATTTCTGATAACTTGTATTCTCCCTGTGTTCCATCTTTAATAGTATAAGTGTTTGAATCTGCGTCAATTACAATACTCCTAAATTCTTTCATCATTTTAACTCCTTTCTAATCCCTATACGTTTAGGATTTTATATCATATTTCTTATTCTATTCATCCCATGGGTATCACATCTCCTAATTAATGTTATGGTTATCTTTCTACATCCATCATACCGCTTTTTTGGGAAAAGACAAGCTTTCTATTGTGAATACCAAAGTTTTAGTGTTTGTTTAGATTGTATACAGCACTTGAACATACACATGGAAAAGCCTCCTACATAATCCGTTATGTAAGAGACTTTCTCGTTGTTTTTATTCATTAAATAAGATATCTTTCATGGTATACGTACCATGGGGCTTGTTTTGGATAAAGCGTGCTGCGCGTAAAGCACCATTCACAAAAATCTGTTTACTATTAGCCGTATGTTTGATTTCCAGAACTTCATCTTCTCCAAGATAGAGGACACTGTGCTCTCCGGCAACCGTACCGCCTCGTACGGCATGAATACCGATTTCTTTTTGTCGTTTGCCAATGAACCCTTCTCTTCCATGTACTTCTTCATAGGCATGATCCTTGTTCAGAATATCGACAAGCATCTTTGCTGTGCCGCTAGGTGCATCCTGTTTTTGATTGTGGTGTGCTTCTATGACTTCCATGTCAAAACTATCTTCTAACAAGGGTGTCACCATCTTAAGAATTTCCTGCATGACAGCAATACCTAGTGAGAAATTTGCTTGAAAGACAATAGGGGCATACATACCTAAAGCATTGATTTCTTGTTTCTGCATATCACTATGTCCGGTCGTTCCACAGATATAAGGCGTATGATGCTCCTTCACATAAGGGGCAATCCACTCTAAATTGGCGGGATGTGAAAAGTCGATAATCGCATGCAGTTCTTCTTGCAGTGTTGATAAATCAGGTTTCTGAGTACCATCGGCAATCATTACCACCTGCATATCTTCTTGTTTCTGAATACTGTCGACAACCAGTCTTCCCATCTTGCCAAAGCCTGCGACTAGAATATTTAGCATAAACCTTTCTCCTTCATTTTAGCAGCTAATACCTCTTTATGTTCTTCTGACATTTCACATAACGGCAGACGATATCCACCAACCTGTTTGCCCATCAGATTCAAAGCTTCTTTGACAGGAATCGGATTGACTTCAATAAATAAAGCGTGAATGAGATCTAAATTATCTAACTGTATCTGTAAGGCTGTATCTACATCATGATGTAAATATGCCATCACCATATCGTGTGTTTCTTGTGGCATCACATTTGCCAATACAGAAATCACACCACTGGCACCTAAAGATAATAAAGGAACAATCATGTCATCATTTCCAGAATACATACGGAAATCATCATTCAGATAACGGGCGATATTTGTCGCATAAGCGATATTTCCGCTTGCTTCTTTAATACCGCAAATATGTTCATGTTTACTTAATACGGCAACGGCTTCTTCAGAGATACTGCAACCTGTTCGGCCAGGAATGTTATACATGATGATTGGTGTATGAACGGCATCGGCTACGGCCAGAAAATGCTGAATCATTCCACTGGCATTGGCTTTGTTGTAATATGGGGAAATGACCAGTAAGGCATCGGCTCCCATTTCTTCATACTTCAAGCTTTTTTCAACAGCTGTCTGTGTACAGTTAGAGCCACTGCCGACAATGACCGGGATTCGCTTGTTAATCGTTTGTAAGGTAAATTCGACGACAGCATCATCTTCCTCATGCGTCATGGTGCTGCTTTCACCGGTCGTTCCTAAAACCAGTATACCATCGGTATGATTGGCAACATGCCATTCTAATAATTCGTGTAACTTTTCAAAATTGACACTTCCATCTTCATGGAAGGGTGTGATAAGTGCTACAATACTTCCCTTAAGATCAAATTTCATGATGTTCTCCTTTCACCTTTCGGTGTTTTGTTATAAATAGATTAAAGATCAAAGGCTTCCCCTAAGACTTCAATTGCTTTCTGTTTATCTTTTTCCTCTATGGTCAATGAGATAGAAATCTCACTTGATGTTATCATGTAATATCGAATATTATGTGCATTTAAGGTACTTAATACTTTTGCCGCTATACCACTGTGTGTGGAAATGCCGACACCGACGACCGAAAGTTTCACAAAGCCCAACAGACGGGAAATCGGATATTTGGAATTTAACTCATCGATATGCTTTAAAATGGTATCCGATTGTTTTTTATTACAGTAAAATGAAAAGTTAACTTTACCATCATGCGTCAACTGTTGCGATATTGTATCTAAATTGATATCTAATTTGGCAATCAGTGTGAACAACTCGCCAAGAAAGATACCATCATTGGGAAGATCGTTCACCCGCATAATTGCATAATCTTCCTTGATACTAATACCGGTAATCGGCATATCTTCCAGATTTTTCGTTTTTTCCATAATAAACGTCCCCTTACTTTTATCTTTCTCTAAGGCTTTTCCTAAGAATAGGCGTACATTGTATTTACTAGCCAGCTCTACACTGCGTGTTTCCAAAACACCGGCGCCCAAACAAGCCATCTGCATCATTTCATTATATGTGATTTCTTTTAAACGTTTGGCTTTTGGATACATTCTTGGATCAATGGTATAAACACCATTGACATCGGTATAAATATAGCAGTCCCAGCCAAGTTTGGCAGCTAAGGCGACGGCCGTTGTATCACTGCCGCCTCTTCCTAACGTCGTAATTTCACCATGCTCGGTAGCTCCTTGAAAACCAGCCACCACCACAACCTTTCCATCGTCCAGGTGTTTTTGTAAATTGGTGATGTCAATATCTTTAATACGCGCATGTGCATGATGATGGCTGGTAATGAAACCACATTGATATCCGGTTAAGGAAATCGCCGGTATTCCAAGTGCATCAATCGCCATGGCTAATAGGGTAATCGTTCGCTGTTCACCGGTAGATAAAAGGGAATCCATTTCTCTATCATTGGTATGACCACCTAATGCCGTTGCCATTTCAATAAGCTTATTTGTGGTTTTTCCCATGGCACTAGCTACCAGAATCACATTGTGACCAGCCTCTTTCATTTCTTTGACATGCTGAGCAATAGCGCGTATCTTATCCAGATCGGCTACGCTTGTTCCTCCATACTTCTCTACTATATTCATACGTTGATGACCTCATTACATTCTAAGTCCAACATGTTTTCATAGCTTTCTTTTTTAATGACGACACGGGCATGGCCATCTTTTACGAAAACGACTGCCGGACGTCCCAGCTTATTATAATTGCTGGCCATACTATAGCCATAGGCACCGGTCGTATAAATAATTAGCAGATCATTTTGTGATATCTTTGGCAATTTGGCATTCTCAATCAAAATATCTCCTGATTCACAGCATTTTCCGGCAATTGTTACGGTTTCTGTTTTTTCTTCCTGCATGCGATTGGCGATATCACAGGCATATTCTGCCTGATACAATGCTGGACGAATATTATCACTCATACCGCCATCGACAAAGATATACTTCTTATGCTCTGTTTGTTTTTGATAACCGACACGATATAGGGTACTGCCAGCTTCTGCTACGATGCTGCGACCTGGTTCAATCATAATTTTTTCGATGTTTAATTGTTGTTTGGCATTTTCTTTCTTACAAGTATCTAAGATAGTATGACAAACATCTTGTAAAGGAATAGGATGATCGGCATTCGTATAAAGTGCCGCAAAGCCGCCGCCTAAATTTAAAGCTGAGATATGAATATCATATTCAGTTTGCATTTCTTTTGTAAATTGCATGAGCTTTTCAATTTCCGCTACATAAGCCTGTTTATCAAATATCTGGGAACCGATATGGGAGTGATAACCAAGAAAAGTAATTTCCGCAACGCTTGTTAATGTATGGATCATGGCGGCAATTTCTTTTTTCTTGGTGATAGAAATGCCAAACTTACTATCTAAATGGGCGGTCACAATGTATTTATGTGTATGTGCTTCAACACCTGGATTTACTCTTAACATGGTTTTGATGCTGCGGCCACTGCGTTTTACGGCTTTTACCAGCATATCGCATTCCATCGCATTATCGACAATGATTGTTCCAACACCATAGTCTAAGGCCATCATGATTTCATCATAGGATTTATTATTGCCATGAAAATATACACGTTCCATAGGAAATCCAGCTTGTTTTGCGGTATATAATTCACCACCACTGACGACATCTAAGGACAAACCGTATTGCGCGACCAGTTCTACCATGGCTTTACAGGAAAACGCTTTGGATGCATAGAGTACTTCTGTTTTAAAAGTATCTGATTGAAATAATTCATGAAAACGGCTAAGCTTTTCCGTTATTTTATTCTCATCATAAATATACAAAGGGGTCTGGCAAGCCGTCGCAAGCTGTTCTACAGACACGCCTTGGATGTGTAAAACGTTATCTTTCATCATTCATCACCTCGTTAAAAAATGCCAGTAGGATAATGACCTTACTGGCATGTGAAATTTACTTACTACATGGACAATAAGATAGCACTCCTACGACTGTAGACAGTTTTATGGATGTTCTCCATAAACCCACCACAACTTCTTGCCAAAAGTTGTAGTTCGGCGAAATTGCTTCAGCTAACTGTCAAATGTCCGCCGACTCCAATTAACTTTGTCGCTTCCGCTCCTCTATCTGATTGGTTGTATCATACCACTAATGAGATGAAATTACAATAACATTATGAAAATAACAGAATAAATTTCAGAAAACATTTACACTATCAAGATATTAAGACCTTTTTCATCCCAGAATTAGGGAAATTTGTTTTTGGGAAAGCTGAGAGAGGATCGTTGAAAGGAAACAATACGGTACTTTTTTTCAAACATAAACAGTTGCCACCTACATCACCAAATGACGATAAAAAAAAAGACACGTGTCTTTAGCATGTTTGCCAATCATCACCATGTGGCTTGTACATTGATAAGACGTGTCTTTTATATGATATGGTATGGTTTATCGTTCTTTATTTCGCGAAGATATTAATGACTACTAATAGCACTCCCAACACAATTGCACATAGAAGTACATTACGAAAACTGAAGATTTCCCCTAGTAAATCACGCTCTTCTTCTGGCATCGGTTTTTCCGGATGCATGTTTTTCTCTATCATATCTCTCACCCCTCAGTTCATGGTTCACCTATTATAGCACACTTCTCTTATTTTGCATGAAAAGTTATGAAATTGTAAGAATCTTCTCGTGTACTAGGTGAATAAATAAAAAGATAAGATAAAGACAGCCATTAGACCAATGACAATCAGGATGTTACGTGGTTTCACAATTGCCGTCAGTATTGTATTATCCGGATGGGTTGTCGCAATCGTTGTATTCGTGGTAAGATCTTTCCCTTTCATATCAGTCACCTCACTTCGTAAGTGTTTGTTTATCTAACCGCATTATAGCATGATTCTTTTTTTGATAGGGGTGTATTACTAAAATGTAAGACAATCTTTAGAAAAATTAAGAATTTTTTATGATATTTTTTTGTCTATCTTTATAATTAGCACTCCTTCACTAAGTTAACGAAAGAAAAAGCCAAAAAGTTTCATTCTCACTACTTTTTTTTAAAATTATGCACATTGTGAAGAAGATGGTCTTATGGTATGATTACTGCGTTTGGAAGGTGATGCATATGAAGCGCTGGAATGATTTGTTTCAACAGGAAATACAGAAGCCTTATTATCAAGAATTGATGGCTTTTTTAGATGAAGAATATAAAACCAAGGCGATTTTTCCTCCACGTGAGGATTTGTTTACCTGTTTTGATGTTTGTCCATATGAAAAGGTGAAAGTAGTGATTTTGGGGCAGGATCCTTATCATCAGCCAAATCAGGCACATGGTTTGTGTTTTTCCGTGCGCAAGGGGGTAAAGCTGCCACCAAGTCTGCGTAATATATATAAGGAACTAAAGACCGATTTGGATATCGATATGCCCTCACATGGCTATTTGCTGGATTGGGCCAGACAGGGTGTTTTCATGATGAATGCAGTGTTAAGTGTCGAGTGTGGAAAAGCCGGTTCTCATCGTAAAAAAGGATGGGAAATTTTTACCGATACCGTTATTCGCGCATTGAATGAAAAAGAAGAAGGTATTGTATTCCTTTTATGGGGGAATTGGGCACAACAGAAAGCAGAATTCATTACCAATCCGCTACATCATATCATAACTTCAGCACATCCTTCTCCTTTATCGGCCTATCATGGATTCTTTGGCAGTCAGCCATTTTCTAAGACAAATACTGCTTTGTTAAAGATGGGGCATTCACCGGTGCAATGGAAGATTGAGGATTAAATATGTTTACAAAGGCAGAGGAAATTATTCAGCTTATTGAAGGACGGAAGAATCGCGGATATGGTTTGATGCATTTTAAGGACTATATGAAGAGCATAGGGGATCCCCAAAAGAAACTAAAAAGTATTCATGTTGCAGGGACGAATGGAAAAGGTTCTACGACCAATGATATCCGCAGTATGCTGCAGGAAGCAGGGTATTGTGTAGGCTCCTTTACCTCTCCTTATATGATTACGCATTTAGACCGCATCCGCATCAATGATATGTATATGGATGAAAAAGAATTCATAGAAATTGCCAATACTTATTATGAAAGTTGGCTTACCTGGGATCTGAGCATGTTCGAGATTGATATGATGCTGGCATGCATTTACTTTGAAAGGCATCATGTGGACTATGCCGTGTTTGAGGTTGGTTTAGGAGGCCGCAAAGATGCGACCAATATTTTGGAACCATTGATCAGCGTGATAACAAACATCGGATTGGATCATATGGAGCTTTTAGGAGACACCTATGCAAAGATTGCGGAAGAAAAAGCAGGTATCATCAAAGCTTGTGCAGATGTGGTGAGTGCAGAAACCAGAGCAGATTGCCTGGATGTATTTTTAAAACATGCCGATGCACAAGGAGTAAAATTGTACACCTTAGAGCCGATTTGTGATTTATCTACAAATTTGCAAACGGTATTTACCTATCGACATTTACAGGTGACACTGGCTTCTATGGCGAATTATCAGATTCGCAATGCGGCGCTTGCCTTGGAAACAATTTGGCGGCTACGTGAAAAAAGACTTGTGGAAATAAAGGATGCGCAGATTTTGGCTGGTTTACGTAAAGCTGTGTGGATCGGTCGTTTTGAAATTATGCAGAAAGATCCGATTGTGATTTTAGATGGAGCGCATAATCCGGATGGTATCCAGGCATTGTGCAACTCTTTACAAGGTTATGACGATATCGCTGTTTTATTTTCTGTCTTAAAAGATAAGAACTTTGAAACGATGTTATCGATATTAGAAACCATTACAAGTGATATTACCATCACACATTTTGATAATGAGCGCTCTTTAGATATCCGTTGTTTAAAAAATCGAAAACAGCTCCATCTTATTGAAGATTATCATGCGGCATTAACGTATATGTTAAAGAAAAAGAAAACGATCGTTATTACCGGTTCCTTGTATTTCATAAGTGAAATTCGCCAATTCTGGCAAAAGTAGAAAGAGCTTATGTACAAATAAGCTTTTGGTATAATATGGCTATATGGATGCTACATAAGAAAATAGCAGCTGCGAATTCCCGCTAGAGCCTAGGGGAATTGTAAAATAGTTAAACTAAAGTTTGCTTAAATGTACTACGACAATTTAGCAGATAAAAGATAGGTTGATACTTTCCATATATGATAAAGGATCAATCTTTTTTGTGTTTAAAATATAAAAAAGGCAATCCTTAAACATCAAAGAGAGGCAATAGCGTCTAAGATAAAATTGTGGTAAACTATAGAGGTAGGTGATATCCATGAAAATTAAAGAAATTATTGTTGTGGAAGGAAAAAATGATACCAACGTGCTACAAAGCTGCATTGACTGTGATACCATTGAAACTCATGGTACCCATCTGTCAGTAGAAACATTGCGACTCATTGAGCAGGCTGCCAAAACCAGAGGTGTCATCATCTTTACCGATCCTGATCATCCCGGGGAAATCATTCGTACTGCCATCAATCAGAAAATTCCCGGCTGTAAAAATGCATATATCGAGAAGCATAAAGCAAAAACAGCGAAGAAGGTCGGTGTAGAACATGCATCAAAAAAAGATTTGTTGGATGCATTATCTCATGTATTCACCTATCAAGAACAGCCTGTTGAAAGTATATCCTGGGAAGAATATTTATCTTTAGGCTTGCATGGGGGGAAAGCTGCCGCTCATCAAAGAGAAAAAGTTGCTCAGGCGCTTTATTTAGGAAGACCAAATGCCAAAACGTTGTTTAAACGTTTAAATATGATGCAGTTGACACTGCATGATGTTGAGGAGCTGTTGCGCAAATGAAACAAGAAGAACAAAAAATTCGCAGTGTCTTTGTCCAACGTGAAACATTAGAAACATGGTTGCGGCAAATGGCTATAAAGGGATGGATCGTAAAAGATTTTTCTTACATCTTTTTTGATTCGTTTTTGTTCTTTCGTTTTGTGAAAACAGCACCGCGATATGGGAAGTTTTGTATTTATGATGTAAAATACCTCGGTGATGAAGATATCTTTACCTCACTGGGATGGAAGTTGCTTTTGGAACATGAATCCACAATGATTTTTTATCACGAGGATATCCAAGGAAGCTTACCATTATTAGATATGCGCATGTATTCGTTACGGCGTTTTCTAAAATCCATCAGTAATCTTGTTTTTCTGATTGCCGTAATCTTTGCGTTACGTATGGATAATGAAACCATGCGCCAGCAGGTCTTATTTTACAGCGCTTTTCTATTGTTTGCTTTTCCTCGCTTGTATGATGTAAAAAGCACCCAAAAAGGAAGTAATTTTACGAAGTTAATTAAAAATATTGTCTTGGCTGCTGCTGCGGCTGTTCTTACCACCTTGTATGATTGAGGCAGCTATTAAAGCGTTTGCGGCTTTAGTATAGAAAGGATATCATTATGAAGAAACCTATCGCAACCCCATCCAGAACAAAGGAAATCTTAGAAACGCATGACCTGTTCGCTAAGAAAAATTACGGACAAAACTTTTTAACAGAGCCAAGTGTTGTAGAAAAGATTGCCCGCAGTGCTATTGTCAGTGATCATTGTGTTGTGTTTGAAATCGGACCGGGCATTGGCGCATTGACGCAATATTTATGTGAATATGCGAAAGAGGTTGTCTGTTTTGAGATAGATGAACGTTTACCTCATGTATTAGCAGATACACTTTCTGAATATACGAATGTTTCTATTGTTTTACAGGATTTTTTAACAATTGATTTAAGGGAATGGGTAAATCGTTATCGTGAAAAAGGTATGGATGTCGTGATAGCGGCAAATCTGCCTTATTATATTACAACGCCGATTTTGTTTAAAATTTTTGAATCAAATGCGGATATTGCGGCGATTACGGTAATGATGCAAAAAGAAGTGGCAGATCGTTTTCATGCGAAAGTAAATACGAAAGAATATAATGCGTTAAGCATTATAACGCAATATCGCTGTGATGTACGCGCTGTTATGAAAGTTCCAAAAAATGTTTTTCATCCCAAACCTAATGTTGATAGCGCAGTGTTGCAATTTACCTTTCGCAAACATTACACAAATTTACAAGAAGAACCATTTTTCGCAATGGTCAAAGCTTGCTTTAAACAACGTCGGAAGACCATCTTAAATAATTTTCAGGAATATTGCAGCGATAAAGAAACCGCAAAAGCTTATTTAGAAAAGGCTGATATTGATGCGAAGAGAAGAGCAGAAAGTTTGACACTGGATGAATTTCTGCATTTATACGAGGTGATGCAAGATGATCGTTGAGGCACATGCTAAAATCAATCTGACATTAAATGTTGTAGGGAAACGTGAAGATGGCTATCATGAATTAGAAATGATCATGTTGCCACTGGCCTTACATGATACGATTGAAATATCCATTGCAAAAGAAGATATGTTCACAACAGATGATTCACAAGTTGCCATGGATGATACAAATACCGTTGTTCGTGCTGTTCAATTAATGCGAAACACCTTTGCGTTAAAAGAACATTTCCATGTACATCTGCATAAGCGCATACCTTCACAAGCCGGCCTAGCCGGAGGAAGTGCCGATGGAGCAGCCGTTCTTAGAGGGATTCAAAGTTTGTGTCATCTTTCTATAACGATGGAAGAATTAGCACAGCTAGGAAAACAGCTTGGGGCAGATGTGCCTTTCTGTGTCTTACAGGAAAGTGCTTTAGTACAAGGTATCGGGGAAAAACTAACGCCATTTCACTTTGACTGGAAGCCACATGTATTACTTGTAAAACCTTCTATCGGTGTATCTACCAAAGAAGCCTTTGCAACGTTGGATTTTGCGAAATGTCCACATCCGAATGCGCATATCATTCAAAAACTGTTACAAAATAAAGAGTATGAACAACTACCGCAGTATATTGCGAATTCATTAGAATATAGTGCTTTCCAACTGGTTCCTCAGATTGCTGATATCAAACAGGAGCTAATTGCCATGGGCTTTCCCTGTGTCTTAATGTCAGGAAGCGGAAGCACCGTGTTTGCGTTGAGTGAAGATAAAACACGGATTGAAAAGGCACTCCGTCATTACGCACATACGGACATGTTTGTATGTGATACAACTTTTTATCCATAACCATGCGCGAATACCGCATGGTTTTATATCAAATACAAGATTAGATGCTAATGATACCTATGATGGCAAAGATCGTCTTACACTATAGGAGGTGAGGTTATGTTGTTGTTTGTAAGTGGCAGGTGTGATATTCCGGCATTTTACAGTGAATGGCTGTTTCAACGTTTCAAAGCAGGTTTTGTGGACGTACGAAATCCTTTTAATCCTCACCAGATCAGTCGTATAGCACTAACACAAGACCAAATTGATGCGATGATCTTCTGTACAAAAAATCCTTTGCCCATATTGCATCGCTTATCCGAAATTCCTTTTCCCTATCTCTTTCATGTGACATTTACTCCTTATCATCAGGATATAGAGTCCCATGTCTTAGATAAAAAAGCCATTTTAGAGGGCATTGTGGAGCTATCAAAACAAATTGGAAAAGATCGTGTATATGTACGCTATGATCCGATTCTCTTAAATGAACGTTATACCATCAGCTACCATGCACAAGCCTTTGAAAAACTTTGTGCAAAGTTACAAGGCAAAATAAACAAAATCATCATTTCCTTTCTTGATATGTATAAAAACACACAAAAACATGCGCCATCTTTACATTTACAAGAGTTGCGTCATGCACAGATGTTGGCCATAGGAAAATGTCTTGGAGAAATTGGCGTATCCTATGGTATGCAAATACAAACTTGTGCGGAAGCCATTGATTTATCCCCTTATCATATCCAAAAGGGCTTATGCGTAGATCGTAAAGAGATAGAAGCTTTGGTAGGATATCCGATAGCATTAAAAGAAAAAGGCGTACGAACACAATGTGCGTGTTTGGCAACGGTAGATATTGGTGATTATAATTGTTGTAATCATGGCTGCGCTTATTGTTATGCCAATTATGACGAAGATAGCATTTCCCAACGCATGATGCAACATGATCCAAAGAGTAGTGTATTATTGGGACATATCACAAAGGAAGATGTGGTCACCATGCGAAAAGAAGCCCCACGACAACTGCGTTTATTATAAGTATCGCTGTAAGAATTGCATAAGTTCTAAACGCTATTTCATGAACATAGGATGTAATGAAGAAAAGAGGAGGAACTTATATGGAAGATACAACGAATACAAATCCTTTGCGCTTTGAAACAAATCCATACCATAACGTTGTGATAAAAGATCGTAAAGTGATGGAATTAACTGGTGTCAAACAGATTGACAGTTTTGATTCCAGTGAATTTTTAATGGAAACCGCACAAGGCTGGATGCTCGTGCAGGGAAAAGATCTGACCTTAGGAAAGCTGGATACCGAGCGTGGAGATGTCATTATCCGCGGATTGATTGAATCCTTATCTTATGTATCCAATAAAAAAGGTAATGGAAAGGATTCGGTTATTTCTAAGCTGTTTAAATAATGCTGCTGCCGGTTCAGATACAGTCTATTCTATATCACTTTCTCATGGGCTGGGTATATGGATTAGGGTTTAGTTTTCTTTTAAATTTTGTGAAATATATGCATGTTTCCTTTTTAAGAGGAACGATGGAAATCCTGTTCCATGTACTGTTTACATCTTTGCTTTATTATGGTCTTTATGGCATCAATGGCGGGATTACCAACATTTACCTACTTGGTTTTTTCCTGTTAGGTGTCATGGTGTATTATACGTGGTATCTTGCGGTATTTCAGCAATTCTTCTTCGCTCTTGTTAAAACTTTGCGGCCTTTACGCAAAAAACTTAAACTTGTCAAATCCAAAATACTTGCTATAATAAGATTACCGAAGAAAATCAGGAGGCGAAGGATAAATGAGCGAAGAAGTAAAAAAAATAAGCGCAAAAAGAAAAAAGAAGAAACATCCATTTCGCACGTTCTTTAGTTTAGCCGCCATATTCTTATCCTGTTTTCTGATTTGGATAGCTGCAGAAGATTTGATCACAACGTTTCGTTTAAAGAAAGAAATCTCTACCAGTGAAGAGATGATCAGTTCATTAGAAAGTCAGCAAAAGGACTTAAAGAAACGTAAAGAAAATTTGGAAGACCCTGAATATGTAAAACGCTACGCCAGAGGTAAATTCATGGGGAGCAAACCAGGTGAGCAAATTTTTAAGCTCCCTTCCAAAAGTGATGATCCTGCAAATGATGGTAATTAATTCCCCCGTAGAGAATTCTATGGGGTTTTCTTGTATGGAGGTTACGATGAAAAAGTGGAAAGCAATTTTATTTGATATGGATGGAACCTTATTTGATACGGAACAAATATCGCGTATTGCCTGGCTGGCAACCATGGAGCGTTTCCATCTGCCCAAAAGTGAACAATTTATTTTAGATTTGATTGGAAGAACCTATCAAAGTGCACAAGTTGTGTTTGATGCCTACATGCCAAAAGGCTGGCCTCAGGAAGAGGCGTATCAATATCATGAAGATTACGCGATGGAGTATAAAAAAACACATGGTCCATTGCCTAAATGTAATTTAAAGCAGCTGTTTACAGCTCTCCAAGAAAAAGGTTATCGTTTGGCTTTAGCAAGTAGTGCGCGAAGGGAAAATGTGGAGTTTAACTTGCGGCATGAGGGCATTCAAGATGTCTTTGAAGAAATCGTAGTGGGTAAGATGGTAGCGCATGGAAAACCTCATCCTGATATTTATCTTGAAACAGCAAAGCGTCTGGGCTTGCGAAAGGAAGACTGCCTTGTCATAGAAGATTCTAAGAATGGCATATTGGCAGCACATGCAGCAAAGATGGATGTCATAATGATTCCGGATATGATAGCACCGGATGATGAATTAAAAGCAATGTGCTATCAGGTGATGGAGAAGCTGGAAGATATTTTAACAGTGTTATAGTTTTATGCTGTGAAAAAATACGGTTTATCAAGCAAGCATTTTTTCAATTATAATGTTTATGCAGAAGCTCTTGTCATACTTAGATCAAGTAAGATAGGAGCTTTTTTTCGAATGTTTTTACTAAAACTTTGTTAAATTCTATGCATACATTTTTTTACATTTATCAAATCAATCTTGTGATGCTATGGTCATTAAAAGATCTTATAGATAAGTTTTTAAAATTTTGATACTTGTATAGATATGTTTGTGCTTTTCTTTTATAAATGGAAATAATTTAAGAATGTATCTCATGCTAATACTATGAAAGATGGGAATGTCTTATCATATGGTGAAAAAGGATAGCTGAATCATGGAATAGACGAAAAAAATACCCTCCTTACTGGCTGATAAATATGGAGGGTACATATCGGATAGAAAGTGTATATCTTTTCATCATAGGCAGAAGCTTATTTCCTATGCTTAAAAATATTTTTACGATGATATTCTAAAAATTGCAGGCGTTCTCTTGTCAAAAAGCAGGCAGGTAACTGATAGTTTTTTCTTAATACATAAGAAGCTAAATGATCTCGTTCTAACATCTCCTCACTAAGCAGGATATAACCAAGTTCATCAAAGGAGATATAACCTTGATCAAAAAGATAGTCATGATTACGACACAACAATAGCCCATTATTATGATCAATTGCCTCATAAATGTGCGCACAATCCCGGAAAGGTTTAATATGAGATGCAATTAACATATGAGGAATATTTATACCACATAGCGGGCAGGCATGATCAAATTCATGAAACAAGGTGTCCTTATAAAAGGATTGTAGTGCCTTGGTTTCATCACGATCGTGTGGTATGCCACGTCTTGGGATGATGGAAAGAATCGTTTGTTTATATTTATAATTTAACATCGGTGTTTTTGTATTTTTATAATCGATGCGCATATCTTCATGGGCAACGATACTGGAAGTAAACAGCGCAGTAAGGGCGACGGAAATCAAAGGCTCTTGTTCGTCATCATATTCCTGTAGAATATCCGTAATACCTTTTAACAGCTTTGGCTGAAAATGACATTGCTCATTTTCTATTTCAAACAGAATGGTCTGTTGCAGCAAACGATACACATCTGCTCCTAGCGCTTCTTCCACATCTTGCTTGTCCATCCAAGCATTGTCATAAGCCAATTTTTGATAAAAGGCGTAAACAGATACATCATGGATAAAGGTTTCAAATAATGATAAAGCTTCAACACCGGAATTCTGATTACTCTTCGCATAAATCGTCGGTGCAGGATTTAAGTCGATACCGTTTTCGGTTTCTTTTAAGGCTTTCTTTTCATGCAGAAAATGAATGATTTCACGAATTTCCGGTAGCTTTGTTGCATAATAATCATTTGCCAGCTCTTCATATACCCGAATCGGTGCATGATGAAGATCGATACCTTGTAATTCTATGGCGTCTAAGACAGCCAGAATTTTTTTAAACAACATTTTTTTCATGCCTTCACCACTTTCTTAATTTTATGCGCGTAATCGATGATGATTTCTCCTTTTATTTTATCATGGATTCATCATGTGATACAGAAATTTAGACATTCCTTTTATAGAAAAAAACAAATTTTTTAGAATCTGCCAGAATGTGCGTGCATTCGACAAAACAAAACAATTACAATGTAACCAATAAAAGGAGAGTGTTAAAATGAAAGGTCCAGGAATTAAAGATTACTTGGAAGTTATTGAAAATTTGAAACTGACAGCGATAAAGGAGGGAAAAACCTGCATTGAGGTGAATTCTAAGCAGCTACATGCCTCTGTATCACCTGAGCATGCAACGATGCCTACTTGCTGTCAGGCTATTTATAAAAAAATGTTAGAAGGAGATGAAATCTTACAACGCCCAAAAGGTAATACCGGATTTGGTTCCCATTTAACGGTGCGTTTTCAGTTGCATGATTTAGCAAATCGCCAGCGCATGTTCCCTGACAAAAAACGCGGTCGTCCGGCAAAAAGTGAAGAAGAAAAATTGGCAGCACGAAAAGCAAAGATGAAGCGAAATACAGAAGATTTGCGTAACCTCATCAAAGGATGGCTAAATGAACATGGCTGGGAATATGTGGAAAATAAAGACTTTATCGAGGCCCATAACGAAAATAAGCGTTGGGTCATCAATGTGCAAGGTATTAAACGTGGCCGTAAACAGCCATTACCGGTGAAGGTGAGTGAAGTATTAAAGCATATTGAAGATACAAAAACACATTACAGCATTGCGTTTAATGATTCTCTTTCTTATCGCCGACAATGGAATGAAATACCGGAAGCGGTTAAAAACAGTTTGAATATGAGTGTGATCTTAGCCGATAAAAAAGGAAATATCACAGAATTATAAAATACAAGCATCTCATGACGCAAAACATGCGAATTGAGATGTTTTTAATTTGGCAGCAGCCGTCACCGAAATGCAATAGCGTAATACCATAATAAAGAGGAGAATGCGAAATGATTACTTCTTTCCTATTGGTTGTGGCATTAAGTTTAGATAGTTTTTTAGCATCTCTTGCTTATGGTGCACAAAAGATTCGTATTCCATTACGTTCAACTTTGTTAATCGCATTGATAGGGACAAGCTTTTTGGGTGTTTCTATTTATACTGCAGGGCTTTTTCAAAAGGTATTACATCCTCAGTATGCTGCTGTTTTCTCGTTTGCTATCTTTTTCTTAATGGGTGTTAGTGCACTTTTTCAAGGAACGATTAAATCTTTTTTAAAGGATCGAAAAAGTCGTAAAGTTTCCTTTCAGTACAGTGGTATATCCTTTGTACTTGATGTTTATCTGGATGAAACACGGGCAGATGCCGATCATTCAAAAGAGTTATCATTGCATGAAGCGTTATATTTAGCGGTTGCTCTTTCCATCGATTCGATCGTCAGTGGTTTTGCTTATGGCGTACAGGTACATGATCGTTTACTGGTTTTATGTATCAGTTTCACTGTCGGTTTCCTTGCGGTCTTTTTTGGCTCATATATAGGAAGGCATGTCGCTTCCTTGGCAGATTGGAATTTATCATGGGTTAGTGGCATCCTGTTTCTATTACTGGCATTCATGCGTATTTTATAGTGTCCATAAACTATCATAAAGAAAAATCACGAAAAGTGATGTTTTTTCTATGGGGATTGTGAACAAAACAGTTTCTAAAACAAGAAAAAGATGGTATATTTATAAGGTAGACAGGAGGTATGGATACTATGAGTAAAAGACCAGTAGTATTAGTGGTTATGGACGGTGTTGGAATCAACGCATCAGAATTTGGTAACGCCGTTAAAAAAGCATATAAACCAACATTAGACGAATTATGGGCAAACTGCCCACACACAGAAATTAAGGCACATGGCTTGGCTGTTGGATTGCCAAGTGATGGTGACATGGGGAACAGTGAAGTTGGACACAACGCTCTTGGTTGTGGACAAATTTACTCACAAGGGGCAAAATTAGTAAATGAAAACATCGAAACCGGAGAAATTTTCAAGACTGAAACATGGGAAGCTTTGGTTAACAATTGTAAAGATGGAACAATGCATTTCTTAGGTTTGTTATCGGATGGAAATGTACACTCTCACATCAATCATTTGAAGGCTTTGATTAAGAAAGCAAAAGAAGATGGCGTGAAAGAAGTTCGCATTCATGCGCTGTTAGATGGACGTGATGTTCCGGAAACCAGTGCATTGATCTATATCGAAGATATTGAAAACTACATGGCTGAATTAAATGATGATAACTTCCATGCTTGCATTGCTAGCGGCGGCGGACGTATGACGATTACGATGGACCGTTACGAAGCAAACTGGGCAATGGTAGAAAAAGGATGGCATGTACATGTTTTAGGTGAAGGACGTCAGTTTGCTTCTGCTTCTGAAGCAGTAGAAACATTCCGTAACGAAACAGGCGTAATTGACCAGGATTTGCCAGGCTTTGTCATTGCGAAAGATGGCAAACCGGTGGGAACGATCGAAGATGGCGACAGTGTTGTACTGTTTAACTTCAGAGGCGATCGTGCTCAGGAAATCTCGTTAGCCTTTGACGGTGATGACAGCTTTGATAAGTTTGATCGTGTGAGAATGCCAAAAGTTATGTATGCCGGTATGTTGCAGTATGATGCAGATTTGAATATCCCTCACAACTTCTTAACATACCCACCAAAGATCAAATATACATTGACAGAAGAATTATGCAAACACGGGATTCGTGAATATGCTATTTCCGAAACACAGAAATATGGACATGTGACATACTTCTGGAATGGGAATCGTTCTGAGAAATTTGATGAGAAATTGGAAGATTATGTAGAAATCACTTCTGATGTTGTACCATTTGAACAGCGTCCTTGGATGAAATCTGCTGAAATCACCGATGTGTTATGTGCCGCTATTGAATCAGGAAACTATGACTTCCTGCGTACGAATTATCCAAATGGCGATATGGTTGGCCATACCGGTAACTTTGAAGCTACTGTTATCGGTGTAGAATCTGTTGACTTACAGCTGGCTCGTGTTAAGAAAGCGGTGGATGCTGTAAATGGTATCTTAATCGTTACAGCAGATCATGGAAATGCTGATGAAATGTATGAAAAGAAGAAAAAAGAAGATGCACCTGTTAAATCTAAGACTTCCCATACATTAAACAAGGTTCCATTCATTGTTTATGGTGCAGATGTAGAATTGAAACAGGATGAAGATCTAGGACTTTCAAATGTTGCAGCTACGGTAGCTGATTTACTGGAAGTAGCACCAAACGAACATTGGAATACATCCATTATCAAAAAATAATGCGACCTTTCTAGAGAAGACGGTTTTATAAACTGTCTTCTTTTTTTGCTCTTTAATAGGAATATCTACATAAAGTTTTATTAGGTTAGAATATTGACAGCTTCGGCATGTAAAAAAGGTCATATACAGGAAAATTCTGCCATGGTAGAAAACGCTTTGACTTTAGAAGTACAATCAACTATAATCACATATAGAGATGTTATGACAATTCTGAAATTGAGGTGGAACAATGCTAAGGAAATCAAAAGTATTTGATTGCCTGAAACAAATGTGTCAAACCGTATCAATAAAACAGATCATGGAAGGATATGAAGGGGTAAATGCGGCAAATCTTGCGGCGGTTTTACAAATGGACAGGGCAAATGTGAGCAAAGAGCTCAATCGTCTGGTACAGGAAAAAGTGGTTGTGAAAGTTATTGGAAGACCGGTGTATTATTTTGATGCAAAGATATTACAGGAATTAAGTAAGACAAGGCTAGAACAGTACGAAGTAACAACCTTAAAAAACAGTATACGAATGCAGGAAACCATAGGGACGGATGCCTTTTTGCATGTGATTGGCAGTGATGGTAGTTTAAAGACGGTTATCAAGAAAGCAAAAGCAGCGATGATCTATCCGCCATTTGGGTTGCATACGCTGTTGATTGGTCCTACCGGAGTAGGAAAGACAATGTTCGCGGAAATCATGTATCGTTATGCCAAGGAACACGGTGTATTAGGTGAGGATGCGAAGTTTATCGTCTTTAACTGTGCAGAATATGCGGATAATCCACAGCTGCTGTTGGGTCAATTGTTCGGTTATGTAAAGGGTGCTTATACAGGGGCAGAGAAAACGAATGATGGCTTAGTGGAGCAGGCACGCGATGGGGTTTTATTTTTGGATGAAATACATCGACTGCCTCCTGAAGGACAAGAGATGCTATTCATGTTAATGGATCGTAATGAATATCGCCGCTTAGGAGCAAAAGAAAATAGTACGGCAAGAACATTGATTATTGCGGCAACCACAGAGAATGTAGAATCTTCTTTACTACAGACATTTTTACGAAGAATCCCGATGACGATCACAATGCCTGCTTTGCATGAGCGAACGATAAAAGAACGTTATGAGCTGATTGAGAAATTTTTTGCTCAGGAATATAATCAGGTTATGATACCAATTCAAGTACATAATAAAGTCATGCGTTCATTATTGTCCTATGATTGTAAAGGAAATATCGGACAATTAAAAGCTGATATTCGATTACTGTGTGCCAATGGCTTTCTTGAATCGAAAATGAAAGGATACGATGAAATTCGTATTACGACATCCATTTTGCAAGATCATATTTATCGTGGATTATTAAATGCTGAAAAGATGCAAGAAATAGAAAAAAATCTGCCACTTCATGAAGAATATATATTGTATGATCAAACAACCTCGGAAGAAAATTATGATGAGAAATTCTCCGATATTTATCATGAAATCAGTCGTAAGCTGATAGGGTATGAACGTCGTGGTTATTCGATTGCGGAGGCCAATTCTTTTATACGCCGTTATATTGAGCAATATATGGAAACTTTGTCAGATCGTATCACTGATGAGCATGAAGATATGGATATGTTGCATAAGATCATACCGATTCATATTTATCATGCTGTGGAGGTTGCCTTATCTTTAGCAGAACAGCGTTTAAGCTGTCATTTCTCGAAAAAAATTTGCGTAGCCATGGCGATGCATGTTTCTGCAATAGCGGAGCATAAACGGGATACTTATGAAATCAATGATGGAATTTATAAGGTCATGCGGGAAAATCCTAATGAATATGCGGCAGCCAGAGAAATACGCGATTTTCTGGAAATGGAATTGGATATGAAACTAAAAGATCAGGAGCTCTTATTTTTCACCATGTTTTTATGTGTGGAAAAGGAAAATGAGGGAAAGCATGGGGCGATTGGTTTACTGGCGTTAGCACATGGAAATGGGGTAGCGCGCAATATGGTGGATGTGGCAAATTCACTTTTACATACTACGCATGGTCATGCGCTGGATATGAGCCTGCATCAGAATGTGGATGATTTTTTAGAGGTCGTTACGGAAAAGGTAAAGGAAATCAATGAGGGAAAAGGGGTTTTGATGTTAGTGGATATGGGTTCTCTCTTATCCTTTGGGGACATCATTTCGCAAAAGACACAGATTCCTATTCGGACCATTGATATGATATCAACGCCCTTTGTATTAGAAGCATTGCGAAAAACCATGCTGCTGGAATATACATTGGATGATCTATATAAAGAATTACGTAGTTATACGCCCTATATCGGCAAGCTATATTCAAAGAATCTGCAGCAACAAAATGGGGAACAATATGTGATTATTACGACTTGTATGAGTGGAGAAGGCGTAGCTATTAAATTAGGAGATTTAATCTGCAGTGCTTTGCCACTGGTAAAAGAATGCAGTATTGAGATTATTCCCTGCAATACCGAAACTTTTAAACAAAAGGATCTAAGTGGGAAACGAGTCTTGGCTGTTGTAGGTGCATGTGATTTGCATATTCAAGATGTAGCCTATATCTCCAGTGACAAGATTATCTTAGAAGATGGCTTTTCCCAATTAAATCAGATTATTGCGATGAATCTAGGGGTAGAAGGCGAAGAAATCGTTTCAGCGAACTTAATGACCAATAATTTCTTAAAAGAAACGCTTGTTTTTCTAGATCCGATCAAAGCGGATGCTCTCATTCGTAAATCCTTCCGTGTCATTTCAAAAATGTTAGATATTGATGATTATAATCGTGTGTTGATTGGTTATATGCTACATGTAGGATGTATGATAGAGCGCTGTATCCGTAAGGAAGAAATGCCCTATATCGGCATGGAAGAACGTATTAAAGCAGACGAAAAGCTATATCATATCATCCAAACGGCATTGCGCATTTTAGAGGATGAATTTCAAATAACAATCTCTGACACAGAAATCGCTTATGTGATGGATATCTTCGACACAGAATAACACACTATGCTTCGTATAAGGAAAAGTGCTGATGTTCACGGCACTTTTTTCTATTGGCACACAACTTGCTAAAAGGAAGGTGAAAGAGTAAAAGCAGGAAGGAGGATCGTATGGAAAAGGATTTGTGCATCTTTGTCTGTACACATGGAAGATTTGGTGAAGAACTTATTAAATCCGCAGAAATGATTGCAGGCAAAAGCGAAAATGTATATTCATTTTCATTACTGCCTGGCATGCCTCCAGAAGAATATAAGGAAATGATGGAAGCAGCCTTACAGAAAGAAGCCGGGAAGAAAGTTTTGTGTTTGGTAGATTTATTCGGAGGAACCCCTTGTACAACATGTGCTATCTTATCTCAACGCTATGATATGCAAGTCATATCAGGATTGAATCTGGCCATGTATATTGAAATCACATCACAAAAAGATCATCACAGCCGGGAGGAATTGATTGATGTAGGTCTGTCAATTTTACAAAGCAGCGGGAAAGATGTTATCAAGCTGTTGAAAAACTTGTCATAGAGGAGGAAAACATAATGGCAGAAATTAGCTTAATACGAATTGATTTTCGTTTGATTCATGGACAGGTCGTTACAAAATGGGTAAAACAGGCCAATGCAAATCGTATCATCATTGTAAATGATATGTTGGCAAAGGATGAATTTTTGGCAAGTGTATATAAAATGGCAGCACCTTCAAATGTGAAGGTGGATATCTTTACCATAGAGGAAAGCAGTCAACGTTGGAAGGAAAATGCGTTTGGAGATGGCAAGGTATTGCTGCTGTTTAAGAACGTTGAAGATTGTCATGCATTATTGATGAAAGAATTCCCAATGCCAATTATTCAAATAGGGGGCTTAGGTGGCGGCTCTGGAAGAGTCAGTACACCAAGTGGCATTACCTTTGATGCAAAGGATGTCAAATTGTTAAGAGAAATGATGGAGAAAGGATGTGAAATGTATATTCAAGTCGTACCTACACAACAGAAGTATGAAGTAGATAAAGTCATAGACAAACTTGATTTTCATGAGTAGAGGAGGAAAAAATTTATGGACACAGGTTTATTATTAGTCGCGGCATTTTGCGGTATTTGGCAATTTGTTTCAACAACTGATTTTGGTTATACATTGAGTGATACCTTAGGACAGCCGGTATTGGTAGGCGCTTTATTGGGTATCATTACCGGACAGATCGAACAGGGATTATTAATCGGTGGTTCTCTGGAACTGATGTACCTTGGTATTATTTATCCAGGCGGAACGGTTCCGGCTTGCGCATCTAGTGCGGCATTAGTAGCAATTCCCATTGCTCTTCGTACAGGATTAGACGCTCATGCGGCAACTGTCTTAGCGGTACCTTTCGGTATTCTTGGTTCCGTGTTATGGAATATTAAATATTCCATTAACTCTACATTCACCATTCGTGCTGAAAAAAGCGTGGAGAAGAAAGATTTTAACGCGGTTACAAGAAATGCATCTGTTTATCCGATGATTTTAACCTTTGTATTAACAGCTGTACCAATCTTCTTAGCAAACATCTTAGCACCGACATTGGTAGAAAGTATGATCAATGCGATACCTGCATGGGCAATGCATGGAATTGAAGTTGCCGGCGGGGTATTACCTGCAATCGGTTTTGCCTTAGCTGTTTATACTATCGGAAAGAAAGAATTCCTTCCTTTCTTCGTTATCGGTTATTTCATTGTCATTTATTTTGAAGTAGCAACGATGGGAGTTGCCATCTTCGGTACATGTATTGCACTGTTATATCTATTCTTAAAGAATAAGGAAAGTGAGGTATAGTTATGGCAGAGAACACAAATGAAAGAAAGATTACCAATAAGGATATTTTTCAGGCATATAATAAATGGTATTGGCTGTGTGAAGTTTCACACTGTTACGATCGTTTGCAGTCGTTAAGCTTCTGCGCATCTCAGCAGAATGCATTGCGAAAGCTATATCCAAATGATGATGATTATCAGGAAGCACTGCAACGTCATTTACAGTTCTTTAATACCGAAGGTACGATTGGCTCTGTTATTCATGGTATTACCTTATCTTTAGAAGAAGAAAAAAGTATGAATCCGGATGATATTTCCGGAGAGATGATCATCGCCTTAAAAACGGGTCTGATGGGACCAATTGCCGGTATCGGTGATACGCTGATATGGGGAACATTAAAACCAATTTGTCTGGCTTTGGCTACGACGATGGCTTTAAGTAACAATCTCATCGGAGCATTCTTCGTATTGTTATTCCCATTAGCCGGTTATTTTATTGGCTTGTATATGTGTAAATTAGGGTATTCTTTAGGACGTAACGCTATCGGTAAACTGATTCAAAGCGGTTTGATGAATCGTATTATTGATGCTTGCAGTATCTTAGGGTTAATGATGATGGGAGCATTATCAGCAAGTTATGTATCCTTAACTACAACAGCTGGTTTCAAATTGGAAAACAGTGATCCGATTCTGTTACAAAATATTTTAGATGGAATCATGCCAGGATTATTGCCATTTGCGTTAATTGCCGGAATTTATTTCTACATGAAGAAAAAAGGTACGAAATATGGTGGAATCTTGCTTGGTATCATCATTGCATCTATTGTATTAGCCTTCTTTGATATCGTGTAGGGGGGACATTCATGGAACGTAAAGACATAAAGCAGCTCTGTGATGAAAGTGTAGAGGAGAACTTAGAACATCTTTCTAATATCGCTAGTTATCTTTACATGAATCCGGAAATTGCTTTTCAGGAACATAAGGCGTGCAAGGTATTATGTCGTGAATTAAGAGAACAAGGCTTTACGGTACAGGAAAAAGCAGGCGGTTTAGATACCGCCTTCCATGCCGTATATAAAAAAGGAGAAGGCTTGCGTATTGGAGTAATCGCCGAATATGATGCATTAGCCGATATCGGACATGCTTGTGGTCACCAGTTGATTGCGACAAGTGCAATGGGAGCTGCGCTGGCAGTCAAAAAGGTGTTGGATGAAAGTAATCTATGTGGCAGCATTGAAGTCTTTGGTACACCGGCAGAAGAAGAAGGCGGTGGCAAGATCATCATGCTGGATAATCATGTATTTGATGGTGTAGATGTGTTATATTTCATGCATCCGACAAGTGCTATTACTAGAATCGGCGGTGAATGTGCAAGTTTTACAGATTTTATAATTGAGTATCATGGAAAAAGCGCTCATGCGGAAAGCCATCCCGAAAATGGAATCAATGCTTTGGATGCAGCTGTCTTATTCTATCAAGGAATAGGTCTGTTGCGTCAGCAATTAAAGGATGATATTCATATCTGTTGTATCTTACCAAAAACCAATCAGGATATCGGCCGAATCAGCGATTATACTAAGGTAGAAGTAGAAATCTCCACCATGCATGTGGCAGATATCGCAAAAACCAGAGAAAAGATTTATCAAATGGCAGAAGGAATGGCCATGGCTACAGGATGTAAGGTTCACTATAAAGAAATTCCCGGCTATTTAGGCAGAACCCCCAATGCCATTTTAGGAGATCTTTTAAAAGCGGAACTTACCTATTTAAAAGAGCCATTGATGGAAGGAATGCCAGCTGATAAAGGTGGAGAAGATTTAGGTAATGTATCGCGCGTGATTCCTGCCTGCAATTTGTTTATGACGTTATTGCCTGAACGTAAGATCAGTGGACATACCGAAGAATTTCGCGAATTAGCAAATGGAGAAGCAGGAAGACGTTGTTTAAAAATCAGTGCAATCGCGATGGCAAGGGCAATTGTAGAAATCTTGTTAGAACCTACGATCGCCGCAAAAGCCAAAGCCGAATTACAACAGCGTATCGCTGATGAGGTGGCTTATGCATAAACAGATTGGATTGTATGGATTAGGTGTGATGGGACAATCGTTGGCTCGTAATATTGCCAATAAAGGGTTTTCCATCAGTGTCTTTAATATTGAAACAGATGTGACAAAAGCTTGTTGTCAAAAATATCCATTGTTACATGGCTATGAAAATATCGCAGATTTTGTGGATAGTTTAGAAAAACCACGTAAGATCTTATTGATGGTGACAGCGGGAAAAGTTGTGGATAGCGTAATTTCTTCCTTAGTTCCGCTTTTGAGTCAAGGCGATATTCTTATGGATTGTGGGAATTCTTTCTTCCTTGATACAGAACGTCGGCAGCAGGAATTAAAAGAAGTCGGTATCCGTTATATTGGCTGTGGTGTATCCGGTGGCGAAAAAGGGGCATTAGAGGGGCCAAGCATTATGCCCGGTGGAGATCGTAAGGCATATGCAGAAGTGGCTAGCATCGTAACCGCAATGGCTGCACAAAATGATGATGGATCTGCTTGCTGTACTTATATCGGGGAAAAAGGTGCCGGGCATTTTGTTAAGATGGTTCATAATGGTATTGAATATGCGGATATGCAATTAATTGCGGAAAGTTATGCATTGTTAAAGAACTATTATCAGCAGGATATGAAAAAGATCCAAATGGCATTTCATCGTCTCGCACAAGGCCCATTAAATTCTTATCTGATGGATATCACTTGTGATATTTTACGTCGTAAGGACGATAAAAAGGAAGGCTGGTTAGTAAATTATGTCAGTGATGTTGCCAGACAGAAAGGGACGGGGAAATGGACAAGTCAGATTTCCTTTGATTATAGTGTGGCAATACCAAGTCTTACCGAAGCAGTTCAGACACGTTTTCTATCTATGAACCATGTGGAACGTACCCAGGCATCTGCCTTATATCCGCATGCATCCTGTAAGATGGAAATAACAGAAGAAGCTTTCTTACAGATGTTAGAAAAAGCCATGTTAGCAGCGAAAATGAGCATCTATGCCCAAGGCTTTTCCTTAATCACGAGTGTATCAAGACAGAAAGAATATCATATTGATTGCATTGCCTTAGCAAATATTTGGCAAAATGGCTGTATCATCAAATCGGCTTTTCTAAAGGATATCATGCAGGCATTTAAAGAAGCATGTGCTTATGATAATCTGATCTTATCAAGTGTTTATCAGAAAAAGCTGGCAGAAACGCGACACGATTTACAAAATCTGGTAAGTATGGGTGTTTTACAATCCCTGCATCTTCCCATCTTTACAAGTGCCTTACAATACATGCAAGGGATTACCTGTGCCGCTTTGCCGACAAATCTAATCCAGGCACAGCGTGACTGCTTTGGTGCACACACCTATGAAAGAACAGATGCGCAGGGAAGTTTTCATAGCGATTGGCAAGCGTAATCATCGTAAAGAGGCTGTAGGACAATGTTCAGTGATACAATTGTCGTAACACCTCTTTTTTATATAGGTATAAAATATCGCGAAGTAAGCAGTTTTCAATAGCAGAAAAAAATGTCATTGCTGAAATACGCATGCTATAATGGTTTTAAAAACGGATGGAGATATGCAGTGAATAAAACGGGATAAATTAAATATAAAAGACTTTCAGTTGTATACATCTTCTTGATAAGAACATGGAAAGCACTTCACCGTTACCTACCATCTGCATACGATAAAAGAGTATACGTATTGAAAATCTGGACATACTATAGAAACTATACAATGAGCTTGCGATTTAATAAAACGTAGCATTTAAAAGATACACAAAAAGTGAAAGATTTTGTTACAAAGTTCTATGTTCTATGATAGACTATAAGTGATTTGCACAAAGAAGGAAAGGAAGGAATTGTATGGAAAATTATGTAATCCGAAGAATTACCACAAACGATTACCATGACATCCATGAATTAAACCTTAAACTAGGTTATGCATACGATGAGGAGAAAGTGGCAGAACGTATTCAAAACATATTGGATGCCGGCATTGACTTGATTCTAGTCGCAGAGCTTGAGGGAAAAGTAGTCGGCTATGTTCATGGAACACCTTATGGAACACTGTATTCTGATAATCTTGTCAGTATCATTCAAATGGTATTCACGAATGAAACTAGAGAAAATAAGGAAATGACAAGTGAAATTATTAAAGAGTTTGAAAAGGTTGTAAAACGTAATGGTTATCATGGTATCCGCATGGCAGCTGATATTGATCGTAAGGTGCTATATGAAATCATGATGGAAAATGGTTATGAGAATAAACGAGATCTGAAACACTACATCAAATATTTCTAGGATGGATCCAAAGGTTCATCTTTTTTTGGTATTAATCCAAAAAATTACGGCTTGAATTAGATAAACAAGAGAAGCGAAACAATGTGCAAACATAAATTATGAGTATTAACAACCAAGATACTGTTTGAAAATATCACAGCAGGATTTTAACATAACACAAATAGTATTTTATGATGTAAAATGGGATGCAGTTAAAGAAAAGTTTAATTTGAGGAGTTAAAAGTAAATGAATACACCTATCTTAAAAACAGAACGTTTGATTTTGCGAAAATTTACGGAAGCAGATATCGAAGCTCTTTTCCTTATCCTAAAAGATGAAGAAGTTAACAGATTTTTGCTTTGGTATCCGGTAAAAAACATGGCAGAAATAAAGACGTTTTATAAAGAAAGATATGGGGAAAATATAAACAACCACAAGCCTATGCTTATGCAATTTGCTTAAAAAACGAAAATTTCCCCATTGCCATAAGAATGAATCCGAAAATTAAAAGATATATCCTATCTTTTTCTTCATAGGGCGTCTTTATATGTATAAGGGCATTACCTCATTCCTTTATGTTATACGCAAGATATCTCTAGACTTAATTAAGACTAACCATCATCTTATAAAGTACTTTTTAAGATTTAAATCCTTTTTCATCTTATCGTTTTTTCTTTAAGGCTGCTAAATTACTTGTACGTTTTACCTTTCGTAATTTTTCTAAATTCTGCGCAAGAACTTTTTCATAAGAAGAATTCATCTGTGGATGATAGAATTGGGTATCCTTTAAAGCATCCGGAAGATATTGAATCTGATTCCAGATATCACTGCGATTATAATCATATTGATCCTCTTCCTTCATATTTACAGGGGTAAAGCGAAGATAATCCGGTACTTTATAAGAAGTATGGCGCAATACTGACATGGCAGCATCAATGGCACTTTCCGCACTTTTGGATTTAGGCGATAAACAAAGATCAATGATGGCCATTGCTAATGGAATCCTTCCTTCAGGAAAGCCAACACGCTTAGCCGCATCAATTGCCTGCACACAGCGGGCAACTGCCGCAGGATTGCCTAAACCGATATCTTCATATGCCGTAACAAGTAATCTTCTTTCAATACTATCCATATCATTTGCCTCAATCATGATACCAAGGTAATATAATGCGGCATCCACATCGCTGCCACGTATGGATTTTTGAAATCCACTTAAAATATCATAATAGCCATCTCCATCGCTATCCATGCTCATGTTTGGTATTTGCGAGAATTGCTCTACTAAAGCCTTACTAATACAACCGTCACTAGCGATAGCACAGATTTCCAATATATTTAAAGCATAGCGGATGTCTCCGTTACTGTGGCGAGAAATGATATGCAAAGCATCCTCTTCAATTGTAATTTCATTATTTAAACCTTTCGGTGATTGCAGAGCTTTGCATAATGCTTCTTCAATATCTGTCTGCGACAGTGCTTTAACTTCAAATAAATGACAACGAGAACGTATAGCAGGATTGATGGCATGCAATGGATTACTGGTGGTTGCGCCAATCAAGGTAATATTGCCATTTTCTACATGTGGCAATAATAAGTCCTGTTTATCTTTATTTAAACGATGTACTTCGTCTACAATTAAAATAAGCCCCGGATATAAGCGGGCTTCCGCAAAAATTTGTTCCAATTCTTTTTTGTTGCCGGTTACAGCATTAAACAAACGATAAGGTAGTTCTAGTTCATTTGCTAATACCATGGCCAAAGTTGTTTTCCCTGTTCCCGGAGGACCATAAAATATCATAGAGAAGATACGTTTCGCAGCTAAGCATTTACGAAGGACGTTTCCTTCTCCGATTAAATGTTTTTGCCCGATGATTTCTTCTATTTTTTGCGGTCGCATGCGAAAGGCTAAAGGTTCCTGCATTATGATCACTTCACTTTCTATCTTATTTTATCATGGATATGGATGGACATGCCAACTATTAATGAAACGAATTATAGGGTGTGTTCAATTACGATCTTAATACCGATCAATAGTAAGATAATACCACCTAAGATACCGGCATATTTTTCAAGCAGGCCGCCCATAAAATGTCCGATAAACACCGCTAGAAAACTTAATACAAAGGTCGTGATGCCAATTATGACGATTGCTAAGACGATATCTACTTCCAACAAGGCAAAGCTAATGCCCACAGCCAGCGCATCAATGCTGGTGGCAATCGCAAGAATCAGAATCGTCTGTAGAGATAAAGATGCGTCTTGTTGATCGAGGTCAGGATGGAGAGCTTCTCTAATCATATTGATGCCGATGATTGCCAGTAAACCAAAGGCAATCCAATGATCAAAAGAGGCGATGATTTCCTGAAAGTAACTGCCAGCAAGCCATCCAAGCAAGGGCATCAAGGCCTGAAACATCCCGAAGAATACAGCGAGGATTAAGGCATAACGAAGGACTTCATGCTTTTTCATCGTCATACCTTTGGCGATGCTTACAGCGAAGGCATCCATACTCAAACCGATACCTATGAAAAATACAGAAATTAAACTCATATTTCATACCTCCAAAGAAAAAAAGACTTAGGCGCAAGAAAATCTTACGTATAAGTCTCGTTGTTTAATACTTAAGCCAGATTCAATACCTGAATCATCATGTTGACTTAACTACTCATCATGAGCCAACTACTCCCTTAACGGTGGCTAAATCATATCAGAAATTGAACAGAAATGCAATGTTAAATTGTATTACCAGTTGTATTTCCAAAGTCTGTTAAGAAATTTTCAGCATTAAAATCAGCTTTGGGATAATCTTTAAAAGAAGGCATTTTGATATCCGTCACTTGATTTGGTTTTGCAATATGCATCGTTACTTCAGCTTTCATAGGCATAGACTGTTTATCGGCAATAATATTCATATCCATATGGATAACAATAGATTCCAACATCTTATCCTTAGCTACGACAAGATCTGCTTCATACTTATCTAATTTGGCATCAAAATTTCCATTTTGTAATTGCTTGTTTGTCTTTTTTGCACTTTTTAAAGCATTTTGCATTGTTTTATCATTAAATACGGCATGTAAGTGATATTTACCATCTTGTTCTTTCATTGATAATTCTTTAAATTGATCCTTTGTACCAACATTTAAACTATTAGGCATCTCTTTTTCTAAGGCAGCAATTACGGGCTTTAGATTATATGCAATTTTTTCCTGATTCATCATATTCATATAAAACATATTCTTGTTTACATATAGCTGCAAGAAATCATCCATTTTCACACCACTCATAGCCGCTCCGAAATTTGCGGCAAGTTGCAATTGTTTCTCTGCATTGTACAGCATATCTGCCGTCACTTTCATATGCATATTCATATCATCTGCATCAAATAGCATTTTCATTTTTATATCTGCGCTTTTCAGCTCTTCCATCTTCTTTACCGTATCTTGATACACTTGGAATGCTTCATCACTTACTTTACTGCTACAGCCACTCATGCTAAAACCAAATGTCAGCATCAGTATTACGAGAACTACTTTCCATCCTTTTTTCATTTCACTAACCTCCTTTTTAAAAGAGGATCATTACTTAAGCAATGACCCTGTTAGATGTTATTTTTTCTTTTCTGGATAAGTCTTTAAATCCGCTGGGAATTTAACCTGTTGGTTCTTACCAACGTTTTTAAATTCCATAGACAGTTTAATATTTGCCTCTTCTTCTTTATCATTGGCTTTCTGAGTCATGTTAAAGTTCATATCAGCTTTACGGAACTGTCCGTTTTCTAATTTAACGACTAGTTTAACTTCTTTAATGGTAGCATCTTTTACATTCGCCACGCTATTGCCGGCTACATTTGCGTTAACAGAAGCTAAAGAATTTAAATTGTCTTTCAATTCTTTATTCAATTTTTCCTTATCGAATACTAATGTCAGTGTATCACCTTTGATACTTGCTTCTTCTAGATATTCTTTCATTTTATCCTTAGGAATTTTTAACGTATCCTTATCTAAGGATATACTAGGTATCTGGTTCATAGTGTCTTTAATGGCTTCTTTTTCTTTCTGAAGTCCCATCATATTCGTATAGACATAATTTGAATCCATATACATCGTTACATAGTCATCAATCTTCTGTCCGGATGCAGATAAATCAAGACCTAAAGAAAACTGTGGTTTGCTTGATTCAAAATTGTAGGTGCCATCAATTCCAGCTTTCACCATTTGACCACTGGCGCTGACTTCCATTTGGATATCATAATCCGCTGACTTCATTTCCGTTACATTCTGAATAGCAGTTTCCAGTGCATCTAAAGCTTTATCATCAACCTTAGAACCGCTGCAAGCGCTCATAGAGAACAGAACGCCAACACTTAATAAGAGTGCTGTTAATTTTTTCATTTACTTTTTCCCTCGTTTCTTTCTTCTTAATACAATATTATATTAGCATAAGAAGGCGCGAAAGTGTATTCATTTTCCAAAGAAAATCCATGGTTTTTTATCTTTACTGTTACAAGTTTGTGATTAAGTAAGATGTGTTATGCAATATAATGAAAAGTGATTTTATATACTTGAGATCTATCGTATCTACATATGCGTACATAAGATGTGATTTCTTACAACGTGAATTGAAAAACGGAAGGAATTAGGGTATGCTAAGATGAGTAAAGGATAGGTGAGCATATGTTTCGTATAGGACAATCCAGTGATATTCATCAACTGATACAGGGTAGAAAGTTAATATTGGGTGGTGTGGAAATTGACCATGAAAGAGGATTGCTAGGTCATTCTGATGCAGATGCCCTTTTGCATGCTATTGCCGAAAGCATTTTGGGTGCTTTGGCTTTAGGAGATTTAGGGAAGCATTTTCCTGATACAGCAAAGGAATATAAGGATATGAATTCTTTATGGATGTTGCAGGAAGTATACAAGATCATGGATAAGCAGGGTTATAAAATCAATAATTTGGATGCTCTTATCATGATTGAGCGACCAAAGATGGCTCCCCACATTGTGAAAATGCGTGAGAATGTGGCTGCTGCTTTACATTGTGATATTGATCAAGTAAGCATCAAAGCTACCAGAGGTGAAAAAATGGGGTTTATTGGTAGAGAAGAAGGCGTCTTAGCACAATGTATCGTACTTTTAATTAAAAAATAGAATTTATCAATGTTGATGAAAGGAACTGCCTTTTCAGACATTGTTTTTTATTGATTAGCGAACTATCAAGGAGTTGGAAAGAGCTTAGGCTGTGGAAGTATGTACAAGTTTATGCTGATGAAGGTTCATACGATTCGTCTGTGATGTTGATGAACAATCTTTTTTTGCTAAACTGGCAAACAAAAATTTGATAAACATCGTCCATTCACTCATAACGATGAAACTTTTAATAGTGCTTTCTCTTTACCTTATGGCTAAGATAAAGAAGAAAAGTGGATATTTTTCATAATTAAAATAATCAATTATGCTGATTTTCCTTGTTAAAGTTAGATAGAATTTGTGTAGTAGATAGTAAAAGAAGATTTTATTTTATGAATGAGAAAAAAATGGTTAAAAATATGTTTTTTGGGAAATGATAAATGACAAAGCATAGATAATTATATGTATAGCAATTGCTATAGTATTTTTTTATTGCTTTTTAGATATGTATAGTTATTGTTAAAGTGAAAAGATATGCTGAACATCAATATACAGAAAAACATTATCTGCTTAGACAAATAAAACAATGAAGATACGGTATGAATAGATTGACTTAATAATAAATTATAAATCTAAAGACTTACATATTAATTTAAGTTGAAAATAACGTAGAAATTCGTCTGAGGTTGTAAGGGAAAGCTATATTATTTTTAGGAAACTGATCTTTTCTAAAAATAAGAATATTTCTTAATTTTATTCTTAAAAAGTGTTGACAATGATAAACCTAAGAGCTATAATGAGAACGGTTCTTAAGAAAGGAGGCTGTTCCAATGAAACGTAAATCATCAAAACAGCGCGATATGATATTAAATTATCTTAAAACGATTGATGGACATGTAACAGCCGAAGAAGTTTTCAAGAACATGAATGAGGATGGTAATAAAATAAGTCTGGCAACCGTCTATCGTAATCTGAATATTCTGGTGGAAATGAATGAAATTAAAAAGATTGCCCATCCTGTAGAAGGATATCAGTATGATAAGACAAGTCATCCCCATTATCATCTGCATTGTGTAAGATGTGATCGTATTCTTGATTTAGATATTCCATATATGGATGAATGGAATCATCAAATGGAAGCACAGACAGGTCTTTTGATACGCACGCATAACATGATGGCAGAAGGTATTTGTAAAGACTGTTTAAAGAAAGAAAAACAGTAGTGGTATTTAAGCGATACTTTCGCTTAAAGATAAAAGTTAAATAGGAGGAAAAAAACATGGAATTAAAAGGATCTAAAACAGAACAGAATTTGATGGCAGCATTCGCAGGAGAAAGTCAGGCACGTAACAAGTATACTTACTATGCGCAGATGGCTCGTGAAGAAGGTATGGAACAGATTGCAGATATCTTTGAAGAAACTGCACGTAATGAACAGGAACATGCAAAATTGTGGTTTAAGGCTCTGCACGGTGATAAAGTACCTACAACGGCAGTAAATCTGGAAGATGCAGCTGCTGGTGAAAACTATGAGTGGACAGATATGTATAAGAACTTTGCCGAAACAGCAAAAGCTGAAGGCTTTGCTAAAATTGCTTTCCAGATGGAGCAGGTAGCAAAAATTGAAAAACATCATGAAGAAAGATACTTAAAACTGTTGGAAAACGTGAAAAACGGTAAAGTATTTGAAAAAGAAGAACCAACCGTTTGGATCTGCGACATCTGTGGATACCGTCATGAAGGTACAGCAGCTCCTAAGGCTTGCCCAGTTTGCGGATACTCTGGAGCACATTTCGCTGAAGAAGCAACAAACTACTAATCATGAAATAGGACATATCTATGCGGGTATGTCTTTTTTCTTATGGTCGTTTGTAAGCAAGGGAAACGTAGATACAGGACAACTAAAAGTGTGTGATAAATAATTAAATTACCAATTATATGTATATTAACTATAAAAAAAGGCCTGTCTTAAGAAAGTAAAGACAGGCTGTTGCATATAATAAAAAAGTGTTGATGCTATCAATCTGGGGGAAGATACACTGACTTGCCATATGGGTGGGGGAAGAAAAAGCAAGTCAGGCGATAGCACCAACATGTATAATATAACGTATTTGTTTATAGAAATCAATAAAATTTGTAACAATTTTTAAATTCTGACAGAATCTTTTGATAAAGCTGGAAATTCATGGCATGTACTTATTTTAACAGGCTATAATCAAATTTCATGAAATCCTGAATGACCGTATTTACTCCCGGCAACTGTTTGTATTCCGCTACTTTATCTAAAGTGGTAATTGCGATGATCTTTGCGACATGACAACGATATGCAAAGTCAATACCGCTTAAGGAATCTTCAAAAACGAGACATTCTTCAATGGGCACATCAATGCGGGATGCACCATCTTGAAACATTGTAATTTTATTTGTATGTAAACCATCATCATACACAATCTTATCTACATCAAACCAGCGATCTAAGTGGAAACTGGAGATAAAGAAATCGATATTATCTTTAATTGAGGCACTGCAGATCGTCATTGGTATGTGCCTTTGTTTTAAGGTGTCTAGTACTTCCTCTAAACCGTCTACCAAATGGAAGGTAGCTGGATCATTACGGCATACCTCACGATACAGGGCTTCCTTGGAAAGCGAGAGGTTTTTGCTCTCTTCTTCACTCAAATGATCTCCCATTAACATTTCAATAATACGTTTATTTGTCTGTCCGTGCATGTGATCCAATTCATCGTCCGTAATCGGTTTATTGCGATACTTTAAGGAAAAGGTGTTCCATGCCTTTTTATGCATGGGGCCATCAAAAAACATTGTTCCGTTAAAATCAAATAATATTCCCTTTATCATGTACTATCCTCTCTCTTTCCCTTTTATTTTAGCTGACCTTGGCAAAACGTCAAGAAAAATTATCAGTAGTATATCATAAACAAGATAGGTACGCACTTGCATTTAAAAGGAAAACCTTTATAATAAAGAAAACCTGAAAGGGGTGATTGCTCATGCTGCAGGAAGAAGTGTTTTTTGATTTATCATTATTATCCTATTTTAATAGCTATGGTACAGGTATTCGTGTTGCGGATATGATACGTAGGATTTTAGCGGATACATCACTTGTAGAAGATTATGGACATTTAGCTGATTTTCGTTTAAATCTAGCATTATTAAAAAGTATTTCCCTAGAACATTATGAAACGATGCGGGTACGGGAATATTTTGATGATAATGCGAACAGTGGTGTTGTCTATTATATCTTTGAAACGGATGAAGAACTAATCTTTGCTTTTCGTGGCAGTGAGGCTTTTGACGATATTCGTCATGAAACCGGTTGGCAGGATTGGATGGACAATTTTCGCATGTTTTTAAAGGAACCAACGTATCAACAAATCTTTACACTTCATTGTTTGCATACGACACAAATCACAAAGCCATTTTATCTGTGCGGTCACTCCAAAGGAGGGAATCTTGCCTTATATTGTGCATTGACGATGCGTCAAGATTTACAAGAGTTGTTATTAGGCGTTGTCAGCTTTAATGCACCGGGTATCACGAAAGATATTTTTAACCTGTATCAGGAGCGTATTGAAGATAGTGAGTTTCAAAGAAAATTATTAATATTTGAAAATGAAAATGATTGTATATCATCTTTCTTTGAACATATGAAAGAACCATATTATATACGTTCTACATTTCCTTGTGGGACGATGGAAGAACTATATCATAATCATAATCTTTATGCTATGCAGGAATTTCGTCATAATGCATTTCTGTTGGCCGAAAAGAAAACGGCAGTTCCTAAAGTTGTCTATCATTTTGTGAATGATTTTTTTGTGAATTTGAAAGAAGAGCGTTTGCATAAATTAGTTGCCAGAATGGATGATTATTTTGAAAGTGGTTTATCCATGTCAGAATTGTATCGTGTATTGATCTATCATATCAGTAAATATACATCTTTATTCGAAGATATCGATTATGAGGAAATAAAGACGATTACTTTTCAAGATTTAATCGAGCGTAGAAAAACTAAGCAGTTGTTAGAAAAAGTAAAAGGATTACAGCCGAAAGATGCTTTGCGTAAGGCTTATGATGTAGTAGGAAATTTATCAGCGATCAATAAGCTAAATGAGCTAGATATTTCTCAGATAACCCAAGGGTTTATTCATAATTATGAGCTTTTGATGAATAAGACAACACAAAACTTACAGGATCTGCTGACACAAAATAATGAGCGTATTCTCCAAGCGATGCGCTCTATCCGCAATCGTTCCGCACAAGAAATAAAAGAACAAAACGAGAAAGAGGAAGACTTGCAAAGTGACTGAAAGTATAGTATTCTAATTATGGAATATAGACAACAGAAAGAAGGAATACAATGCCTTTAAAACATGCAATCTTAGGTTTGTTGAATTATGCGGATATGACAGGGTATGACATTGATCGTTATTTTAAATCCAGCATTGCCTTTTTTTGGCATGCGCAGACCTCACAGATTTATAAAGAGCTGACGACATTAACAGATAAGAATTGGGTAGACTCAGATATCGTGTATCAGAGTGATAAACCGAATAAGAAGGTGTTTCATATCACGGAGGAAGGAAAACTCGAATTGCATCGCTGGCTGGCAGATGCAGAGCTATCTGATATTATGAAATATAAAAACCCTTTATTGATTAAAATCTTCTTTTCCAGTGAGATTGATATTGACCAGACCATGCGTTTACTTGAAAAATATATACGTGAATGCTCGGAGGTCATTGATCATATGAATGAGGATTTAAATAAGATACCTGATTTTGAGGCACAGATTCATAAAGATAACGAATCTTTTTATTGGGGGATGACGATGACCTATGGATTTATGTATTATCAGAATGAAATTAAGTGGGCGAATTGGTGTATTGATAAATTAAAAGAAAAGATTTCTTGATCAAAGTGGTGCATGCACATGCATAGAAAGCAAATCCTTGAATTTCAAAGAATTTTTGACACAGCGTGAAAACGTGCTATAATAGCCTTGTAATTACCATATGAAAACAAAGATATGAAGGCAAAGGAGCGTGGAAATATGGAAACGAAGAAGTGGGAAAAACAACAATACTTAGATGTACTTCAAGATAAAAAATGGGAAGCACATAACAAGCAGTGGTTATATATCGAAGTTAACGCAAAAGATTTACTAGAAGAATGTGAACCGGGCATGAAAAATCAGAATGTTTGCTGTAAGGCAATGCTGGAAAGCATGTTAGAGGGTGATGGCTTTATCGTAGAGCCAAAAAATAAAAGTAAATGTGCGGCAAGTCTGACCATTCGCTATTACGTTGATAATCTGAGTCCTGAAAGACGTAAGTATTCTGAAGTAAATTAAGAGTAAAGAAAGCTGTTCTGCAGCTTTCTTTTTAAAGGAGCTAACTATTAAGAAGTCAAGCCTTTTTGAAAAAGATTGAAAAAGCATGATAAAAACAAGTGCTGGTAAAAGCACAAAAATTGATCTTTGAAAATTAGATAAAATTGACTAGTAAAGAAAGGTTGGGTCGAATGATTCTCCAGTAAGTTCTAAATGATAAATCACACGTAGAAGTTTCTTAACGACATGTGATTGTGCTACACGGTAATTCTTTCCTTCATGAAGTTTCTTATAAAAGAATTCACGGAAAGTTATGTTATGAATAACTAGATAAGGGACTGCATTAAAAAGGACATAGCGCAATTGAGAAGAACCGTGTTTTACCATTTTGCCTTTATGAGAAGATGTTCCAGATTGGTAAATGGCAGGCTCTACTCCACAAAAAGCGCAAAGCTGTTTCGGATTACTAAATTTTGAGAAGTCACCAAATTCACCGAGAATAGTCGCAGCACTAAGCGTACTGATTCCCGGAATCGTATCAATAGGAGAACGCAGTTCTTCCATGATAGCTAAGATTTCCTTTTCAATGCTTTCTATTTGCCGTTCAAGAGTATTTACGATTTGAAGTGCAGAGGAAAGAATAAGATCATTGTAGTTAAAATGATGCCCAATCGTATGTTTTGCTAAATCACGAAGTTCTTCAAAACTAGAAGTTGGAATGCGACGAGATTTATTATGTAATAAAACACAGTCTTGATGAGTTAAACGTTTCATACGATCCACTGTTTTATATTTGTTTAAAAGAAATAAAGCAGTATCACTAAGTTTGTTATGAAAGAAAGCTTTAAATTCAGGGAATTCCACATCAAGAACATTTGTGATAATAACGTATTGGTCGCTGCGAGAACGAATCAGCTTATTTCTTGTACGAGATAGTTGCTTTAAAGCCTGAGTGTGGTATGATGAATACAGATAGGTTCTAGAAGCACCTGTGGATAGATATAAAGCGATGATACGAGCGTCAATTTTATCTGTTTTGGTTTTTCGATTGGAAAGTGAATCATGAAATCTTTTCACTAGTAATGGGTTGAATTCATGAAAGTCATAGCCAATGGAAGAGAGAAAGAGTTTTAAATTCTTTCCGTAAATACCAGTTGCTTCTAGGCCTATCTTTATTTGTTGGGAATGATCAAGATGGTCTAAAGCAGACTGAAGTTCTTTGAATCCAGTATTTGAATTATCAAATGAAAAAGATTCAAGGACAGTAACACCTTCAGAAGTGCAGATGTAACAGTCGTGTTTGTACTTGGCAATATCAATGCCTACGTAATACATGATGAAATACCTCCTTTTGAAGTAAGGGCTGTTGGTGATCACAGTTGTTTATTCGGACCTAATCTTGTACGAAATAAAACATCAAGTGTTATCTAACTAATCAAAGTTTGTAAATAAAAACTGTGGTCTGATTCTCCTTTAAATGGTCTACGCCACAAAAAAATAGATACAAATCCACAGCCCTAAGCTAATTATATAGCTTAATGAATTCCCAAGAAAGGAAGATATTATTTAATTACCTGTTTCTTGGTTAATTAAATAATACAAGATAAGGATAGATATGGAAAAAATAACAAGTTTCTGTGTAAATCATGATATATTGCCAAAAGGCATGTATATTTCACGTGTCGATGGGGATATCATCACCTATGATTTGCGAATGGTTGTCCCTAATGGTGGAATATATTTGGAGAATGACGGTTTACATACCTTTGAGCATTTATTTGCGACTTATGTACGCAACAGTGCATATGCAGATGAGATTATCTATGCCGGACCAATGGGGTGTCGTACCGGATTTTATTTTTTAGTACGTGATAAAATGACGAAGGCAGAAGCGATTGCCCTTGTTCAAAAGACCATGCAATTCATCAGTAGTTATGAAGGTGCTATACCGGGAGCCCAAGAATCAAAAGAGTGTGGAAACTATTTGAATCATGATTTAACGAAAGCTAAAACGATTGCAAAGGAGTATTTAGAAGTCATTAAGGATTGGCACATCGAGCAGTTAACATATCCTCAATAATCAAACAAAAGCATGTTGTGGGAAACAGCATGCTTTTGATTATCTATTGATAATTAATTAAATGTAATAATCATGGATATCATGATACAGGAAGGTAGATGGTATATAAACTTTGCTTAGATCATGGCAGTTACAGTTCTATCCCATATTGCTTAGTAATAAAGTTCAAATCACTATATAGCTGATCTTTGGAATAGCCATGTGCACGCAGTTCACTGTCTTCTTTTGCGTTTACATAATCAAAGAAAGCCAAGGCTGTTTTCAAATATTCCAGATTCTTATCTGTGAAATGCTCAACTAAATAGTTCATGGCTTGGGCATAATTGTCTTCTTGGATGAGCTGGTAAATAGTATGATAATAAACTTTTGTCTCTTCGTCCTTTAATTCTTCTTCGGCCGTGATTTCTTCAGAGGCCTTGTGGAAAAACATCATGCGAAGCATTTTTGTCATGGAAGAGATTTGCCGCATCATCCAATCGTTTTCAAAGACACTCATGCGATATGATCCGCATCAAATATGATGCCGCCATCCTTACGTGCTGCTTCATAAACTTCCATTACCGTTCGGGAATACTCCAGCTTTTGGTAACAGGTAGTATAATCCTGTTCCGTAAAAAGGCGATTGAATTCTTTTACCTCATAGTACAATGCGATATCGTTTTGCGGCAATGTCAGATTTTCTTCTTTGCCATCCTTATAAATTTTTAATACCGCACATTTACTTGTTTCTGATTCTACAACAGCATAGCCCTTTTCTCCTTGAATCTGCGCCATGCAGCGACTTCTAGTATCTTTTGCCCCAACGCATACAGATGTAAAGCCATCATATTTTAAAATTGCTACCCCACTGGTGTCGATTCCACGCTGGATAGTTGGGAAATACTGTACGGCGTTAGGTTTGCCAAATAAACCAATCGTAAAATGTAGATTATAAATATTAATATCGGATAAAGCACCGCCTGAAAAGGCTGGGCTAAAGACATTTGGAGTCTCACCAGCCAAAAACTTATCATAACGACTGGAATATTGAGAAAAATTACACTGTACCATGCGAATGGTTCCCAGCTCAGGTAATTTCTCTTTCAGCGTTAGATAGTTTGGCATATGGGAAGTTACGATTGCCTCGAATAAAAATAAGTGATGTTCTCTTGCATAGGTATCTAAGATTCGAAATTCTCGACAATTAGAAGTAAATGGTTTTTCACAAATGACATGTTTACCATGTTGCATCGCCTGTAAGCTATATTGAAAATGTAAGCTGTTTGGTGAAGCTACATAAACAAAATCAATATCCTCACGATTTAACATTGCTTCTAAATCTTCATAGATGTCTTTGATGTCATACTTATCTGCAAGGTTTTGTGCATGCTCTTTCTTCCGGGTATACATGGCAACACATGTAACACCTTCATTTTGCTTAACAGCATCTAAAAACCAGTCAACAATGAATCCGGTACCGATGGTAGCTACTTTCATGATGAAATCCTCCTCTTTGTATAGTATAAATATATCACAAACCTAAAAGATAATGAAGGAGCATCGTTGGAAGTTATTGTAATTGTTAATGATTTTTGTATAATGTAGATAAGGAGAAAAAGGATATGAAAAAAGCATGGTTGGTATTTACCTGTCTGTTGCTTTGTATGATGACGACAATCCCTGTCTGTGCGCGAGCAGGTGGGGGTGGAAGCAGTGGCTCTGGAGGAGGCGGAGGTTCTTATGATGGGAGCCATACAAGCAGTAAATATAACAGCGAAGACAATGGTAACAGTTTTGGCGGTATACTTCATATCACCCTCATACTGTTACTTACTAGCGGAAGCTATCTTGTTTATCGCAGTAAAGTATTCAAGAAAAGCAGACAGAGCAAAAAGTTGTTAAAAGAAATAGATGATTTAGATGCTATTTGGGATGAAGACCATATTTATGAAAGAGTAGAAGAAATATTTTATGCTGTTCAAAATGCTTGGACAACAAAAAGCCTAGAAGAACTTCAACCATACTTAAGTGATGCTTTAATGGAGAATTGGAAAACAAAACTCGATTGGATGGATATTCGCAGGGAGCGGAATATCTTAGAAAATATTCAATTGTTATCGCGTTCCATTGTAGGTATCTATGATGACATAGATGATCGTAAAGATATGGTTTGGTTCTATATAGAAGGTAAGATGATTGATTATACGATTCATGAGGATGATGGCAGCTTGCTTGATGGTGATAAGCAAGCACATTCTTTTGTGGAATTCTGGAAGTTGATTCGCAAGGATGATGAATTTTATCTTGATGAGATACGTCAAAAAGCAGAAATGAATGTACAGGATTTTGTGAATTTCAGTGAGGAATTAGGAAATGAAAACAATGGAAATCGTATGCGGCATCCTTCACGATGAAGATGGCTATTTGATTGCACGCAGAGGAAAAGGGATACATGAAAATATCTGGGAGTTTCCCGGTGGCAAGGTAGAAAATGGCGAAACGAAGGAAGAAGCAATTTTACGTGAGTTAAAAGAAGAACTGAATCTAACCTGTCAGGTGGAAGGTTATTTGACAAGTATCGATGATGTGCGTGAAGATGTCGTGTTACATGTACATGCATATAGATGTAAGGTAATATGTGGAGAAATGAAGTTGCGCGTGCATCATGAGGTATGCAAAGTAAGGTTAGATGAAATTTATGCGTATCCATTCGAAAAAGCAGATGCCCCGATCTTAGAAGCTTTGCGAGTATATGAAGGGAAAAGTGAGGAAAGCTAGTGTGATGCAGAGGGTGCTTGTTCTATAAGGAAAATAAAAGAACTGTTGTGGCAGTTCTTTTATTTAACTAATGGATTTTATATAGAGAAGGACTAGCTTTAGCAAGGAATCTTGGACAAGCAGAAGCAATGCTTTTATCTTTCTTCATAGGATGAAGATACTGTTGTCTTTTTGCTTGTATTCTTTCGTTTTCTGTATTTTAGAAACTGTTCTAGTAACAACACTGCGGCTATGTAAATAAAAAGAGGGAATGCAATCCTATAGTTTAGATCCCATAAAGCATGGCAGAAAATAGCGAGCCATAAAGAATGTGTTCTTTCAAATAAACATATGAAAATAACGGAAATTAGAATGCTTAACACCACAAACCCAAAGATGTCATTTGTATGGCCGCTCATAAGCACAGGAAGGTGTGCAGCAGTAAATAAGATACAACTCATAAGCCCGGCAAAACCCTTACCGCGCTTTGTTTTAAAGGTTGTATACACAATACCGCGATACATGATTTCTTCCCATACCCCGGTCATAAGTAGATACTCGACAACGGTATAAATAAAGCTTGCAGAATCTATGGTTAGATCGCTTGCTAGCAGAAAATAGATAAATATAGAAACTGCGATATACACGATAAGTCCAATAATAGGGGGCCAGAGCATTTGTAAATTCAGCCATTGTTTCATTTCCTTACGATAACAAGTAAAAGCCAGTAAAAGAATAGGCAGATAAGAAATTAAAGAAATACCGAATGACACGAATAAAGATTGCGATGTGGTATTGATAAATAGATAACGGAAAGCGGTAAGCCAACCGATGTACATAAGACAAAAAATAAAGACACTCTTTTCTTTCTTCAAAATTTGTTTCATAATTCTGCCTCCTATATATAAAGAAGATCGTGATATAATAGTTATAGTGTATCATTAAAAAAAGAAAAGATAAAGCTAGCCAATAGTTTATGCAGCATCTAAATAATAAAACATCTCCTCCATATGCATTAGAATATAGTATAATATATATAATCATAGAAAAGAGGGAACCGTATGCAAAAAACATCTGAAACAAAGGTCTTGCGTGATCCGGTTCATGGCTATATTCATGTGGATCTACAAGTCGTATGGGATTGTATCAATGCCAGAGAAATGCAGCGCTTACGTCGCATTCATCAACTTGGCGGTGATTTTCAAGTTTATCATACTGCAGAACATTCCCGTTTTTCACACTCTTTGGGGGTATATGAAATCGTTCGAAGAATGGTGTATGAAATTGACAGCATTGCAGAATCTTTAAGTGAATATGGCAAAGCAGTTGTTATGCTGGCCGGTTTGTTGCATGATATCGGTCATGGCCCATTTTCTCATGCCTTTGAGGATATTTCTCCCCTTAAGCATGAGGAATATACGGTTAAGATCATTTTAGAAGACAGTGAAATTCATCGCATTTTAGCCAATTGTGATCCCGAATTACCGAATGATGTTGCCAGCATCATTCGGTATGAGAACCCCAAAGAATGTCTAAATCAAATTGTCAGTGGACAACTGGATGCGGATCGTATGGATTACTTATTACGAGATGCTTACTTTACAGGGACAAGCTATGGGAAATTTGATTTAGAGCGCATTCTTAGAACTATTCGTTTAAAGGATGAACGTATTGTAGTAAAACAAAGTGGCATCCACAGTGTGGAAGATTATATCATGGCACGTTATCATATGTATTGGCAAGTATATTTACATCCGGTGGCACGCAGTTATGAGGCATTATTATCAATCATGTTTCAAAGGATGAAGGATGTTGCTAAAAAAGATCCGGATGTTTTGCGTGAAGTTTCGATGTTTCATCCCTTTTTGTTTAAAAAAGAACCTGATATTGAAGATCTCTACCAGATGGATGAACCAGCTGCCTTTTATGGTTTTTCCCGTTTATTGTATTGCGGTGATGAAATTTTGTGTGACATTGCATATCGTATCTTGAATCGTAAATTATTCGCTTATAAAACAATTGAAAGTGAAAAGGATTATACAGCAATCTGTGATAAAGTAGCGGCAATGGGATATGATCCTACTTATTATGTATATCGCGATGCAGTATCTCAGCGCCCTTACTCACCTTATTCTATTCAGGATAATCCTCATAATATTTTAGTATTACAAGAAGATGGCAGTATTAAAGAATTGAGTGAAGCAAGTGAAATCGTCAAAGCTTTAACAAGAGCTGATTTAAAGGAAGAACACAAAATTTATTATCCGATTGAACATTTAGCCAATGAAGATGTTCGTATTAAGACGAAAACACACAAAGATTATAAGGAATCCACCATCTGGCAATTATCAGAATAAGGTGTGACTCTTACAAGATAACGGTTACAAATTTAGCAATTTTACGATTTTCTAGTGAATTCAGATAAGGGATATGGTACAATGAATAAACAGAAAACATGAATGGAGATGAATGCGATGCAACCATCTGAATTAGATATCCTGGAAATCATTTCATCTGTAGGACAGGCACGAAGTTTTTACATTGAGGCTATTCAGGAAGCAAAAAGTAAAAATTATGAGGGATGCAATGAGCTTGTGCGTAAAGGAAATGAAATGTATGCGAAAGGTCATCGGATTCATCAACTCATGATCCAAGAGGAAGCAGGGGGCAACCATGTAGAGGTAAATTTATTATTGACCCATGCGCAAGACCAGCTTATGAGTGCTGAGAGCTTTAAGATTCTCTGTGACGAATTTGTGGATACCTATCGTCGTCTCGATGAATTAGAAACACAAATCCATCGTTAAAGATAAATCGTTGGAAGCCTTGTTTAGAAGCTAGAATCATAAAAATATACAGAAGTAGATAGGCGTGCTGCTTCTGTTTTTTTATTCTTAATATTTATGGTACGGTTATCAAGTGTTTATGCCTTTTGCCTCACAAAAGGTTTTCAACAGCGTTCCCTCAACACTTGAGAAAGCGAAAGGTCTGTGTTAAAATGCTCTCAGGAAATAACAGGAGATATGTAATGAAGAAAAAAGCGCTATTTTTTGATTATGATGGTACACTCATTTCTGATGAAACACATACGATACCCAAGAGTGCACGCAAAGTATTGAATAAATTGAAAGATAAAGGATATTTATTGTTTTTGAACACGGGAAGAACAAAAGCAATCCTTGACCCAATCATATCTGAATTGGATTTTGACGGACAAATCTTAGGTTGCGGCAGTTATATCGAATACCATGATAAAGTGCTGTATGATGTGGATGTTGATAAGCAATTATATGAGGCAATCATCCAAAAGGTTGCTGCGTGTCATGTCGATGCCTTCTTTGAGGGAACGCATGCTTTATATATGACACATGGCATTCAATCACCTAGATTATTAAATTTGTTGGAGCGTTATCATGATGCCAATATGGTGATGAAGTCCGTAGATGATTTGGAAGATGATTTTGTGAAGATGTTTGTCAGTTATCAGGATTTGGATAAGGAACAGGAATTTCATGATTTTATCATCCAAAACTTTGAATATATTGACCGTGGGCAGCATTGTGCAGAGTTGATTTTAAAAGGTCATTCTAAGGCAACCGGGATTCAATTCATTATGGATAAGCTGAATATTGATATTGAAAACTGTTATGTGTTCGGTGATAGTAATAATGATTTAGCAATGTTTCGTTTTGTGGAAAACAGTGCTTTGTTAGGCAACGCCAATGAGCATCTCCATGAAGAAGTCATGCATGTATGCAGTGATGTAGATCATGATGGTTTAATGGAAGCTGTCAATGCTTTTCAATTATTATAAAGAGCAATCGTAAAGTGATACGATTCTCAAAAGTAGACAGTACAAATAATTAAAACGTACTGAATACAG
>NZ_CEVYEL010000019.1:0-47296 GCF_982403165.1 Longicatena sp. | reverse complement strand
TCTTATTTCCGGTACTGCCTTTCTTAATGGATGTTACCTTGTATTTATATTTACTATCACTGTACCATCCCTTAAACGTATAGCCTTTTCGTGTTGGACTTTTTAAGGTAATCGTATTGCTAGTTGCCGTATAAGAGGAAGGATTCTTACCATTTTTCCCACCATTCAGCTGATAGCTAAGCTTATAGGTGTTTTTGCTCCATTTCGCATACAGTGTCTTATTTCCGGTACTGCCTTTCTTAATGGATGTTACCTTGTATTTATATTTACTGTCACTGTACCATCCTTTAAACGTATAGCCTTTTCGTGTAGGACTTTTTAAGGTAATCGTATTGCTGGTTACCGTATAAGAGGATGGATTCTTACCATTTTTCCCACCATTCAGTTGATAGCTAAGTTTATAGGTGTTTTTGCTCCATTTTGCATACAGTGTTTTATTTCCGGTACTGCCTTTCTTGATAGACGTTACTCTGTATTTATACTTACTATCACTGTACCATCCCTTAAACGTATAGCCTTTTCGTGTGGGATTTTTTAAGGTTATGGTATTGCTAGTATTATTATAAGTAGAAGGATTTCCCTGTTGTGTACCGCCATTTAGATAGTATGTGATTTTATAAGTATTGGGCTGTACGGTGATATTCACAGTAAGTTTCTTCCCATTTGGGCAAAGTGCATATACTTTTGTACTGCCTCCTTTAACACCAGTAACTACGCCATTACGGATGTTTGCAATTGAGCTATCACCACTGGACCATTGAATTACACTTTGTTCTACTTCATATCTTACTAAACTCCATCCATTGTTTTGACCGTATACACTTAAGGTAGTTGAAGCATTTGGTTTTATTGTTTTACTCGTGCTGCTGATAGAATAGTTCTGAGAATTGTATTTTGCCTGTATCTGATAAGTTTTTAAAGCGTCAGATGCGTATGTCGTTTTGTTGGTACCTTTACTTCTTGAGAAAACTTGCACCCAATAATGTACTCCATCATGATAAAAGCATCCAATACCGATGGACTGAAAACTTCCATTTATGATATTAGAATGATGCCCAAGTGAATGATTCCAATCATTCATTACACTGTTTGCATTAGATTGAGCCGCTGCTATATTTTCACCATCGATCAATGATGAAACACTATAACAGCTTAAACCGGAAGGACGCGTATGACTATAATATACGGCAAGCTCAGCTGCTCTTTGCTGGGCTGCTTCAAACAATGTTTCATCCATAATCAAATCAGCTCTGCCATTTGCCCGACGTTCCTTATTAACTAGATCAAGCACTTTTTTCGCTTCCGTGTACATGGAAGTTCCTTTAATTTTTAAATTTTCTATTTGAATATAACTACCATCGCTCATCTTAGATAAAGTAGATGGTACCACTTTCGCTAAATCCACACCGGCTGCTTCAAAGGCTCCTGCTTCAATATATTCCAATGAACTTGGGAATTTTAAAGAAGTTAATTTTTTACAACCATAGAAGGCATACACATTAATTTGTTTAAGACTATTAGGGAATACAATATTGCTTAAACTATCACAACGATAGAAAGCTCTTGCAAAAATGGTCGTTATTTTCCCATCAAACACTACACTGTTTAATTTTTTGCATTCTGAAAATGAAAGATAAGGTAAAGTATCCAAAGAAGCATGAATCGTTGCTGTAGTCAGATTTTGGCAATCTTCCGCAACACCATAACCTAACTCTTTCAAAGAGGATGGTAACGTCAAAGAAGTAATGCCTGAGCGTACAAATACCCAATCCTTCATTGTTTTAACTGATGAAGGGATGTATATAGCTTGTAATTCTTCAACATCACTAAAGGCATAAGATGCTATTGTTGTCACACTGGATGGTATCGTAAAAGAAGCTGATGTTTTATTTGCTGGATAAGCAACTAATTCTGTCTTATCTTTGTTATACAACACTCCATCTTTACTACTATACACTGGATTTCCTGCAGCTACATTAAATGTTGATACACTTCGCATAAATGCTAGTTCTTTACAGGTTTTCAATGATGCAGGCAATGTAACAGTGCTTAATGCTGTATCCTGAAAAGCGAAAGACTCGATTGTTGTCAGTCCTTCTGGAAAGGTAAAAGAAGTAAGATCGCTACATAACACAAAAGCTCCTTCACCAATGCTTTTTAAAGATTCTCCACCGCTTACTTTTTGTAATCGGCGACATCTGTAAAAGGCGGAATCTTTAATGCTCGTAAGCCCTGCTGGCAGACTTACGCTTTCTAATGCATATAGATAGCGAAATGCTTGCTGTCCAATACTGGTAATCCCTTTATTTATAATGACCTTCTTAATATCATAATCATAATCGCCCCATGGTGCCGTACTCTTATCATAATCAGGAATTTCACCAGTTCCACTGATTGTCAGAGTATCCCCCTGTAATACTGCATGAATATTTGCTGTCAGTGTATAAGTCTTACTGTCTGTAGAAGCACTGACACTTTTTAACGCTTTGACCTTGCTGGCTGGTCTTGCTAGTTGATAACCTTTCGATGCCTCTTTGTTTATTGGATTCGTCTGCGAAGTCTTTTGCAATTCTTGTTCAGCAAACGAGATATTTCCATTTTCCTTCGCTTTCATTTGGAAAAACGGTTGTTCTCCCATTGCCATTCCTAACATACATGCTAGCAATACTACAATTATCTTTTTTAATTTCATAACTATTCTCTCATTTCCCTACATTCATAGTAACGCGAAACATATACAGACGCAAGTGTTTCATAGCAATAATCCTATGAATTTCATGAATATAACCAAAAAAACAAGAAAATAACCAAAAATATTTGCAACATCCAAGCCGTAGATGCATATCGCTTAATGAAGAAAAAAAAGGCTTTACGCCTTCATTCTTGGTTTGATATTACGTTCATAGAATTTCTCATACACATTCGTAAAGAAATTACTTTTCCCACTCTTATAATACCTAACAATCAATAAGGTTAATAAGATACCGCCAACGGTAGCGCACATAACATCGGTAATCGTATCATGTACACCTTGTGTATAATGATTGATGCAATCGTTGTCAAAGAAGATCAACATCGCATATTCATAAAACTCCCATATTTCTCCAATCGCGATATTCACAGCATTAATAAACACTAAAAATAAAGTGAAATCTTTTTTTTCAGGAAAGGTATTACTTTTCCGAATGAAGAAAAACAGAATAACGGCTACTGTTGTAAACATCCAACCACTGGAAAAATGCAGAACCTTATCAAATCCTGTCAAAGAATACCAATGGAAACTGCTGCCGATCAATGACGCAAAATAGGTGAAAACAGTCGATATGATATAGATCTCATATACCGGTTGAAAATGCAACACCTTAAATAGGACAGGAACGATCAACGGTGTCAGCATTGCTACAAACCCCATGCCTAGCGCATTATAATCTTTGACCATAAAATTATGATAAAGGGCAAGAAACAACGTGATGATATAAACAGCAGCACAACCATAAAGCAGACGTTTCAAAAAACGTTCGCGTTTATTTATTGGCATTGACATGCTTAACATCCTCCAACATTTTAAGTTTTAGATCTAAGAGCTTTTTCGACAGATCCACATAGTATGTCTGTGGATATTCAAAGCGCAGAATTTCATCCCACATATGTGAGAATTCTGCTTCGCTGTAATCACGTATTGCGGATAATTCCGGCACATCATATACAAGCTCACCATTTATGAAAATTGGCTCTAATAAATCTTTTATGATATAGGTTCCAGCTGGAATCGTTTTATTTTTCCAACTGTTCATCTGATGATAAATAGTCAAATCCTGATTAGGATCAAGCACTTCTCCATGAACCGTCATGATATCACCAATAGCTTTCATCGTCTCTTTATCATATATCCGGTATAAATCCTTAAATGCCGGATTCGTTACTTTTTCGACATTTTCACTGACTTTGATTTTAGGAATCATTTTCTCATCTTCATAAACCGCACTCATTTTATAAACACCGCCGAACACTGGCGTGGATTTACTGCACACAAGATTTTCGCCAACACCCATACTATTGATTTGGGCCCCTTGCGAAATCAAGGATTGTATCAAATACTCATCCAATGAATTGGACACAACGATGTTGCAGTCTTCCATTCCCGCCGCATCCAAAGCTTTACGAATCTTCTTAGACAAATATGCCATATCTCCAGAATCAATGCGCACACCCTGCATACGATAGCCATTAGGTTCCAAATATTCCTTAGCGACGCGAATCGCATTCGGCAGACCGCTTTTTAAAGTATCATAGGTATCTAGCAAAACGGTACAGCTATCCGGATATGTTTTTGCATAAGCTAAGAATGCATCATATTCATTATCAAAAGATTGAACAAAAGAATGTGCCATTGTACCTAAGACAGGCATACCAAATTTTTGACCGGCATATGTTGTTGCCGTACCTGCTACACCACCGATATAAGCAGCTCTTGCTCCATAATTGGCTGCATCAAAATTATGGGCACGGCGTGCACCAAATTCCATGATTGCTCTTCCCTTTGCAGCTTTGACAATTCTTCGTGCTTTTGTCGCAATTAAGGTTTGATGATTCACACATAAAAGCATTGCTGTTTCCAACAGCTGTGCTTCAATAATTTTTGCTCTTACACGAATTAATGGTTCATAGGGGAAGACTGGTGTTCCTTCTTTGATGGCATAAATATCACCCGTAAAGATAAAATGACGCAAATAATCTAAAAAGGCATCTGAAAATTTATGTAAGGAACGCAAATAGGCAATATCTTCATCTTCAAAATGAAGATTTTGAATATAGCCGATGATTTCTTCTAAGCCGGCAAATACAGCATATCCACCGTTATCCGGATTCTTACGATAAAACAAATCAAAGGTTACGATACGCTCACGCGCTTCTGAATTAAAATAGCATTGGCTCATTGTCAATTCATAAAAATCCATGACCAAACTCAAGTTACGTTCATCTCGAAAATCAAACTTATAATCTAGACTTTTCATACAGCTTACCCTCTTTCTATCCTTGAAACCATTAAGATTCCATTACTCTCCATATTGCGGATACTATATTCATTATGCGTAACACACTCATGAACATTTTCGATATGAAAAGTATCAATACAATCAATAGGAATAATAATACGCATATCATCATAATTATGTTCATTTAACCAGGCATTCAAACACAGCGCAAATTGTAGGATACAAATATCGGTACAACAACCGGTGATGACAATATCCTGATAATTCTGAATACGTTTTTCCAAAAATGCTTGAAAGTCTGGACATGTAAAGGTATTTGTGCTGTTTTTATGCATTACTTCATCTACATGAGGTTGTAATTCCTCAATGATTTCACTTTCACTTGTACCAATGACACAATGGCTTGGATAAGCATTAAATTCTCTTGTCTTTGGCGGATGGGCATCTGCGATAAAGATACACCGACACGCTTTATCTTGAAGCAAATGTTGGATATTCGCAGTGATATCATGAATTGCTTCATCATGTAATGCGCCTTCTTTTACAAATCCATTAATCATATCCACAACAAAAATGATTGGTTTTTGAAGCTTGTCCATCTGCATTGCTTGATACGAATTCAAAAAAGTTTCACTAACTCTTGCCATAAGAAAGATTCTCCTTTAAAAAATTTATTCTTTATCATTATAGTCTTTTTTTTCAAAATAGGAAACAAAAATCAAGGAATTGCTATTTGTTTTACGGTTTTATACATCATAAGGAAGGACAATTACTGTGAATAACAATCATCCTTCATCAAATAAGAAAAAATCAGGAAATTCCTGATTTCTTATACTCCTGCACAGCTTTCCTTTGTATTAGTATTAAAATAAAGAAAAGATCTGAAAGATAAGTAAGGAAACTAGATATGGTATTAATAACATACTGCCAATCGATATGCTCATCAGTTTCCATCCATATTCATGAAACATCGCTTGCAAGGTCATAATACAAGGAATGCTTAATAAGACGTAAACCATAAAACAAAAAGCTCTAAGATTCGCATGTTCATCTGACCATAAGGATTGTATCATAGATACCTGGGCATCGTTATCCGGCTTCAGACGAATTTGTGGTCGGATGAAGGCAAAAATACTATCCGTTAATGCCGTTTGGGCATGTTTACCAATTGCCGCCATATCTTCCAGCGGCTGTAAGGATTGTTGTGTTTGTTCCTCTTTCAATGGATGGGAAAGCGTTTCAAAGTAGCCGACAATTGTTTCTTTCGCAATGATACCTCCAGGCAATGCTGCCACACATTCCCAACGATTGCCAAAGCCTAATGGCTCAAAAAGAGGCGCTACCTTCTGCGATATAGTTGCTAAATAACTAGTTGATACCTGTCCATTAGGGAAATAAGATAGACCCCATAAAATAACCATGGCCCATAAAACTATCCCAGTGGCTTTTTTGATATAACCTTTTACTTCCAAGACTACTTTGGCAAAGACCATGCGTAGTTTAGGAAGACGGTAAGGAGGCAGCTCTAAAATAAAGATAGCATCTTCTTTAAACGCCATAAATCGTGAATAGACAAAGGCTAAGATAAGGGCCAAAAAGACACCTAATGCATACATGGTAACAATCATCAATCCGGCTTTGTGGGGAAAGAATGCCGCAGCGAATAAAACATAAATAGGTAAACGCGCTCCACATGACATAAAAGGGATTAATAAAGCACACATTTTTTTCTGTTTTTCATTATCTAAGGTGCGGGTAGAATAGATTGCCGGTACATTACAACCAAAGCCTAACAATAAGGACACAAAGCTTTTCCCACTTAAATGAAAACTTCGCATAGCTCGATCTAATAGAAAAGCAATGCGTGACATATAACCGCTTTCCTCTAGGATCGATAAGACCATGTAGAGAAAAGCCATTAAAGGAAGAAAAACCAGTACTCCGCCAACACCGGCAAGAATACCATCCAGAAGCAGTTTTTGCACTGCTATTGGTAAAAAACTTATTCCAACTGCCAGATATTTGTATAAAATGTCATGAATCAGATAATCAATAAAAGTCGTCCATGGGGCACTGGCTTGAAAAACAAATAACAATACTATTGTAAAAATAGCCAAAAAGATTGGCATACCAAGATATGGATGCAAAATCATACGATCAATGCGCCGTGATATTGCATAGCGTTGATGTTCATCTTGTTTTACATACTTCATAAAGGAATGAATGATCTCATAGCGGTGTTGCTGCATCGTTTTATCATCCAACCTTTGTGCAAACGCTTGTAATTCTATCTCTTGTATCCCCCAGTTTTTTAATTGCCGCCATGTTGCAGCATCCTTATGGATAAAACGCATACAAAGTCGATGCAATTCATCTTCTTCATAAACGCTATCTTTAGGAACTGCCTTTTCGATACGCTCAAACAACTGTATGTATGCCTGTAATTCTTGTTTTTCTAACAATGGATAATAACAGACCTTTTGTTTCGTCATTTGGATGATTGCCTTTTTTACTTCTCCATAATGTTTTTTATCTAAAGCACTGTAAGGCAATATTGGTATTTGAAGGCGTCGCTGTAATGCATTCATATCGATGTGAATATGTTGTTTTTCTACTTCATCCATAAAATTAAACAATAAAAGCATGGGCAGCTGCAATTCACGCAATGACAAAGTGAGTAATAAATTTCTAGACAGGTTGGTTGCATCAAGCACATTTACGATGATATCTACGTGTGCTTCTTTTAGGAACTGTGTGGTTATACGTTCTTCATTCCCTATTGTTTCTAAACTGTAACAGCCGGGAAGATCAATAAAATGATATTGAGCATCTCCCCATGTGACGATGGCTTCTTTCTTTTCAACGGTAACACCTGGCCAATTCCCCACTTGGAAATGCGCATTACTTAACGCATTGATCCAGGCACTTTTCCCAACGTTTGGATTGCCTACAAAGGCCACTTGATACTGTTTCATCAAATCACCTCCACCTGAATGTTTTGAGCATCTTTTTTTCTTAGAATCAATTGATTGCCTTGTGCAAAATATAATATAGGATCCTTCATGGGCGCTTTTTGCAGCATCGTAAGGACGCCTCCTTCATAGATGCCTAAATAGAATAAACGTTTTTTATCTGTCTTTGACATTTCAATATGCTGAATTATAGCACGCTGCCCTTCCCGCATTTCACTTGCTTTCATCTTATCACCGCTATCATCGTAAGCGATGCAGGTTTCAAAATGCGTCGGAATAACACGAAATTATATGGTTCTATTTTTCATAAGAAATGAATATATTTTCAAAAATATGAAAAAATTAAATTTTTTATTTTCATTTTTTCTTTTTGCGTATATAATATAGGCAGGCTAAAAGGAGGAATACTATGGCTAAATTAGATTACATTAAAGAAGCTGTCATCAAACGCAACCCAAATGATGTGGAATTCATTCAGGCTGTTGACGAAGTATTACTTTCTCTGGAAAAGGTTGCAGAGAAACATCCGGAATATATAGAAAAAGGTGTATTTGAGCGCATCGTTGAGCCAGAACGTCAAATCATCTTCCGTGTGCCTTGGGTAGACGATCAGGGAAAACTACAAGTGAATCGCGGTTATCGCATTGAGTTTAACTCCGCTATCGGACCATACAAAGGTGGTCTTCGTTTTCATCCAAGCGTAAATATATCAATCATCAAATTCTTAGGATTTGAACAAATTTTCAAAAATTCTTTGACTGGACTGCCTATCGGCGGAGGCAAAGGCGGAAGTGATTTTGATCCAAAAGGAAAAAGTGATGCTGAAGTTATGCGCTTTTGTCAAAGTTTCATGACTGAATTATGCAAATATATCGGTCCTAACACAGATGTTCCAGCTGGCGATATTGGTGTTGGAGCACGTGAAATTGGATATATGTTTGGACAATATAAACGCATCCGCAATGAGTTTTGCGGAGTCTTGACCGGTAAAGGTTTGAAATGGGGCGGTTCTTTAGTAAGAACAGAGGCTACCGGTTATGGCCTTTGCTATTTTACAGAAGCTATGCTGCAAGATAAAGGTAACTCCTTTAAAGGAAAAAAAGTTGTTATCAGCGGTAGTGGAAATGTAGCTATTTATGCAGCGGAAAAAGCAACGATGCTAGGTGCCAAGGTCATCGCTATGAGTGACTCCAGTGGCTACATCATTGATGAAAACGGCATCAATTTAGATGTTATGAAAGAAATCAAAGAAGTTCGCCGCGGACGCATTTCTGAATATGCAAAAAGCGTGAAAGGTTCTGTTTTCCATAAGGATGGTCGTATTTGGAATACCCCTTGCGACATCGCACTCCCATGTGCTACGCAAAATGAATTAAACAAAGAAGATGCTGAAACATTAATCAAAAATGGTGTTATCGCCGTATGCGAAGGTGCTAATATGCCAACAACGCCAGATGCGATTGATGTACTGATGCAAAATCACATCCTGTTTGCTCCAGGTAAAGCAAGCAATGCCGGTGGTGTTGCCACTTCTGCATTAGAAATGTCACAGAATTCTTTGCGCCTTTCTTGGACAGCAGAAGAAGTGGATGCTAGATTAAAAGATATTATGGAAAACATTTATAAGACAGTGAGTGAAACAGCAAAAGAATATGACGCTCCTGATAATTTTATGGTTGGCGCAAATATTGCTGGTTTCATTAAAGTTGCGGATTCTATGATTGAACAAGGTATCGTTTAATCACCTATTCTAAAAAATCCCCTACACTTGCCCTTCGCTAGTTGGCAGTGCGGGGATTTTTTTTGAGCTTATGTATAAGACTTTTTTCAAATGGATGCTTAAATTTATGATTACCTATTTTGCTTTGGTTAATAGGGCATTTATCCATCGCCCGATTGTTTTATTATATATATAACTAATGAAAGAACATAGCGCAAACGTAGCTAGGATTGCCCCTATCGCATATAAAATTAAACGACTATCGTTCGCATGTTCCGCACTATGAAATACCGTTTTCCATAAGAATGGTCGAATATATTCATTTTCATGAAGTAAATAAACACCGAAGGTTGTTGCGGCAATCGTATTTATCATCTTAGAATGCTTAATATTTAAATTTTTGAATCCTATAAATAAGAAGATTGAACAAAACAACATCGTAATGGAATCTATTCTTGCAAAATAAGTAGCATAATCACTAAAAATAGCAATTTTTGTACCAATGATATCAAATAGTACACAAGATCCTAAACAGAAAACATATCCTATTGCCCCAATCATTAAACTGTGATCAAAAACTTTATTTGTCAATGCATATAAACGTATTCGGGCAGCGATGATATATAACAGAAAAAACCACATAAGGGTAGATGTCATACGTGCTGCCATAAACGTAGGCAGAATCGAACATATGACGATTAACAATAAGATGAGATGATCCAATTCCCTTTTAGATAAAGCATAAATTAGTTTATTGATATATCCGGATAGCAAATACATCATGAAATAAGATGTCGCAAACCACCACATGTTATAAGGTATCGGAAAGATATTCTTTACGACTTCAAAGAAGTTGAAATCGGTACCGGCAATAGCAAATATAAGCATGATGATAATCGCATATATAGAAATATCCATCCACAGCTTCACCGCTTTTTTTACTTTGAATTCATTCTTTACCAAAAAATAACCACTGATCAATACGAATAAGTTAACGCCAAGCTGACCCCCATATGATAAAAATTGAATGAAGACGCTATTCATTGTTATCGTGGATGAAGGATACCGAAAACCACTATACAACGCAAAATGATGACATATGATCAACAACATGCTGATGATTCTTAAAATTTCAAAATTCGATAATCTTTCCATGGTTTTTTTCATAAACAAAATGTCCTTTCTGCTCTACAGGATACGAGCATGTTTCTTATTTGGAATGGCTTATTCCATATCAAAAAGGGAAACAATTTCATCATAAGACATATGATAAATACTGCCTTCATTTTCTTCTACAAAATGATCTGATAAATCTTTCTTCATCTTCTGCAATGTTTGTATTTTTTCTTCAATACTATCTTTCATAATCAGCTTGTAAACCTGTACATTCTGATTCTGACCGATGCGATACGCACGATCAGTTGCTTGATTTTGCGCAGACACATTCCACCATGGATCAAAATGTATAACAGCACTTGCTGCTGTCAAATTCAATCCGGTTCCCCCGGCCTTTAAAGATATTAGGAAAACATCTGTCAAACCATTTTGAAACTGCTGTACCATATCGCGGCGCTGTTGTTTTGTATTGTTGCCTGTCAGCTTCAAATAAGAAAAACGACGCTTGATAAGTTCCTCTTCCAAGATATCTAATACAGATGTAAATGATGAAAACAACAAGACTCTTTGATGATTTTCCCGTAAAGTTTCTAACAAATCCAAACAATATAGTAATTTACTACTTGCAGTAGTGATGTTCTCATATAGGATACGCGGTTCACAACAAATCTGACGAAGTCGCGTTAACATGGCAAGAATCGCAAATTTATCCGGACGTTCCATCTGCAGATGTTTGCTTAATGCTTGATTGACCTGAGATAAATTTGCCAAATATAGTTTCTTTTCAGTATCTTCAAATGGAATCATGAGCGTATGTTCAATTTTATCTGGTAACTCTTTTAAGACCTTGCTTTTGGTACGTCTTAAAATAAACGGTTCCACCATCTTTTTCAGTTTCATTTGTGTTTGCTCATCATGATTTTGTACAATATTCTTTTCGAAATGTGTTTGAAAATAATGATAATTAAACAAATATCCCGGCATTAAAAAATCAAAAATGCTCCATAATTCAGCTAATGTATTTTCAATCGGAGTACCACTCAATGCCAAGCGATGCACAGCTTTAAGCTGTTTCACACATTCCGCATTTTTCGTCTTTTGATTCTTAATGAACTGTGCTTCATCTAATACAAGATAGTAAAAATGAATGGTTTCATACTGTGTAATATCACGTTTTAAATAATCATAAGATGTTATCAATACATCATATTGTGAGAAAGATGCTATTTGCATGCATCTCTCTTTGGCATTTCCCATAATGCATTGTACACGCAAATCCGCCTGAAATTTCTGCAATTCATCTTCCCAATTTAACACCAAAGAGCTTGGAGTAACAATCAAGGAAACCTGTCCTTCTTGCTTCATTGTTTCTAATAAAGCAATGACCTGCAAAGTTTTTCCTAAGCCCATATCATCTGCTAAAATACCACCGAAATGATAATGGTGCAATGTCTGCATCCATTTCACACCTTCTTTTTGATAATCACGCAGCACATGTTCATAACGAGAAGCAATGTCCGCTAGCTTGATATCCTTTTTGTGATATTGTGAAAGATAATCTACATAGCTTTGCTTCGCTGTAATATCGACATCATGATCTTGCTGTAAAACATCTTCCATATGAAAGCTGCGATATGCTGGCATTTGTACACTGCCTTTTTTAATATCTTTTAAATCAATTGCTAAATCATCTAATAAAGCATTGGTTTCTTCTAGCTCTTTTCCTTCTAAAGATAATAAGCGTCCATCCATCAGACGATAATATTTCCGTCTCTTTCGATATGCCCTTAAAATATCATATAACTCATCCGCTGTAACATCAACACTGGCAATATCAATCTGTAAAAGATCATTTGACATGCCAATGCCAACACTTACATGCATGGCCATAGGTTCATTGATGCTCTTTAACGCATCGGATACAAAGATATCACAATAACGGCTTAAGTATGGTAAGCCTTCCTGTAGAAAGACTAATGTTGTATCCTGCTGTTGGCTTAGATAAGCAACATGTCCATCATAATCAATCGTTTGTGCATATGCCTGTACGCATTCACATACCAACTGTACATGCAAGAGTTGCTCCTTCACCGTATCATCAAAGCCATTCACTATGGTACCATCAGGCATGTGTGCTTTGATGCGGATACTAATTAATCCTTGCTCATCCATATCCGCAAATAGCTGTATATAGTCTTCTTCCATATAAACAGGCAGACATTCTTTATTCTTCACCGTAAGATAGCCTTTACACTGTTTTATGATATGGCCTTGAAAACGACGAATATCGTTTTTACCAATCCAAAAATCTTCTTCTAGTAGTTGTTTTAATAAAGAAACGCTGTAATGATTCATCGTTTTACGAATCAGCGTCTTTTCCTTAATTTTATACACATGCTCTTTCCCCAAGATCATATTGCGTTTGGGGCTTAACAGAACAATCTGATAATCCTCATCCTTAGGAAGTATTTCAATGCACATCTTTCCTTTTTCTTCCACAAGATTAAAATCACGATACTCCCTTGGTATATCCAGCATCTTGTCATAAAAAGCATCCAGTTTTTCTTCTTGTATCCGCATTTCACGTCCTGAATAATAATAAAGATGATCGGACATATTCTCCTTTAATAGTTGAATAAGCTCTTGTGATATTACATCAAATTGCTCCATCGTATGAGTAAAAGCTAGCTCTTTTCCATAACTGATATATTCTTCATGAGCGATAGCTTCCAGAAATTCCTGTATTCTCTTAACGATGTACATGCGTTTACGGCCTTTGCCAATTTTTAATGAAATATAGCAATCCCTTAAATGGCTTCCATATTCACTATCTATATTCTCTAACTGCACATATAAATGGATATCCTGATGTCCTTGCAGAATAGGAAACTGTTGATCCTTATGCCACTGCTCATCCAGCCATTCATGCGCTTTCTCCATAAGACGCTTACGCTGTTCAAGTTCTAATTGACGCCGATATTCCTCGTATTCACGCAACCGTCTTGCCTTACGTTCTTCATATCGCTGTAATAGGCTATTTTGCTGTTTTTGCTCTTCTTCATTATTTCTGGTTTGCTGATATTCCTGATAACGAAGTAAGAATTTCTGTCTTTGAAAATGATAAGGGAACATACATGGCTCCATAATAGAGATGATCATCAACACTTCACCAACGTGAGCACAGCCACTTTCTTGCGTACAAAAAGGGCAACTACATTCATATGCCGTCACATGATAATTTTCATCTATGGTAATGGTAATATGATTACTATAAACATCCTGATTTATATGGGCGTCCACATGATATTGTCCGGATGCATCACATAAAACGACCATGCTTTCTATATCAGCAGCCTTCAGATATTTCTTTGCCAAAGTATAATTTTGTACATTACTAACGACACGTTTTATTTCCTCTTTCGTTATCTGCATATATACCCTCCATGCGCTTCTTGTAGGATACTCAAATGTTTAATAAAACGCACATGAACCATGTGCGTATAAAGTTATTTATTATCCGTTTCCATGTGACGTCTAATGATCGAACTGATTAATTCTGCAGCCAATTTAGGGTCATCATTACAAACAATATATTTATAATTATTCACCATCTTCATTTCTTTTCCAGCTTTCGCCAAACGCTGCTGTACAACCTCTTCTGGCTCACTTCGACGACCGCGAATTCGATTTTCCAATTCTTCCATACTCGGTGGAATAATAAATATTGTTAAAGCATCTGGACATTTTTCTTTTACTTGCGTAGCCCCCTGCACTTCGATTTCCAAAAGGACATTTTTTCCTTCATTGCGCAGTTTTTCTACCTGTGACATGGGAGTGCCATAATAATTGCCAACAAATTCAGCCCATTCTAAAAGTTCACCATGTTGGATTGCCTCTTCAAATTTTTCCTTCGTAGTGAATATGTAATCAACGCCATCCTGTTCACCAGCTCTTGGTGATCTTGTCGTCATGGAAATGGAATATGCCAATTTCAATGACGCATCATTCATAAAGTAATTACGCACGGTTCCCTTTCCTACTCCACTAGGACCACTGATAATAATTAACAGACCTTTTTTCATTTGCACACCCTCTATTCTTTATACTTATTTTACTAGTAGTGATTTCGCTTGTCAAACATGTTTTCGCTATTTTCTGCTTTTATGCTATAATGTTACTCACGAGGTGATAAGCATGGCAATTGATGGATTATTATTAAGACAGTTACGAATAGAAATAGCGCAAGCTTTACCAGCTAAATTATTAAAATTGCAACAAATAAGTGATACTGAATTATTATTTACATTACGTACCCAAACAGGCAATCAAAAACTGTTAATCTCTTTGCACAGCGTTTATAATCGTATAAATTTCACAAAAGAATCCTATACGACAATGGAGGTTCCCAGCAACTTTTTAATGTTGTTGCGAAAACAGATTGATGGCGGCATCCTCCATACCATAGAACAACTTGGTCTTGACCGTATCCTCCATATGGAGTTGGAAGCACGCAACGAATTAGGTGATATTCATAAAAAGCACTTATATATTGAATTAATGGGCAAATATGCCAATATCATTTTGGTAGATGAAGATGGACGCATCGTTGATGCCTTAAAACGTATCCCGCCGTTTGAAAACAGTAAACGTACCATTTTACCCGGTGCAGTATTTACCTTGCCAGAGCCACACAGTAACAAACAAGACCCATATCATCACGGACCATTTGATGCCGAAGAATCTTTCAGCAAACAGTTTCATGGCTTTTCCCCACTCTTGTCTAAAGAGGTACAATACCGCATGCACAAAGGTGAGGCATTCGACGATATTTTAAAGAAGATTCACGATTCCAACACTTTATATATTAGCGATGTTAAAGATCAGGTTTATTTTCATTGTATTCCACTTACACATCTAACAGATACGTATCGTCAATATCCTTTAATGCATGGCATGGATATTCTGTTTTATGAAAAAGAAGAAAAAGTGCGCATCAAACAACAAAGTCAAGATTTATATCGCAGTGTCAAACGCGAGTTGCATAAAAACACCTCAAAGCTCCCAAAACTTAAGCAATCTTTAGCTGAATCTATGGATTGTGATAAATATCGAGAATATGGGGATTTATTATTTGCTTATATGCATGAAATTGAGAAACAACCGATAATTACGCTGCCCTCTTTTGAAACAGGAGAAGAGATTGCGATTCCTATCGATATGCGTTTTGATATAAAAGGTAATGCCAATCGTTGGTATCAGAAATATCATAAAAGCAAACGAGCACAGAGTATTTTAAAGGAACAAATCGCTTTGTGTGAGAAAGAGATTGCATATTTTGAGGCTATGGAAACGCAATTATCGCAAGCTGGTGTTCAAGATGCCATTGAGATACGGGAAGAATTGGTAAAACAAGGGTATTTACGTGCACAGAAAAGTCGTATCCGGAAAAAGAAAAAGCAAGAGCTTCCTCATTATGAAACGTTTCTATTTGATGATTATCGCATATATGTAGGTAAAAACAATTTGCAGAATGACTATGTCACATGGAAACTCGCACGAAAAAAAGATACATGGTTGCACGCAAAAGATTTGCATGGTGCTCATGTCATCCTTACTTTAGAACAGCCAAATGAAGCTGCTTTACGGACTGCGGCCATGTTAGCTGCCTGGTATTCTAACGGGCGCTATTCCTCCAGTGTTCCAATCAATTACTGCCAACAACGACAATTAAAAAAGATTCCTGGCAATAAAGGAAGCTTTGTATCCTTAACGACCTATAAGACCATTTATATCGATCCAGATGCAGCCGTCATTCAACGATTGCTAGATGAACACAGAGAAAACAAAAGAAAATAGCTTTTTCACGGCATTGTCAGCTAAAATACATGCTGTTGATTAGAGCATGCTATGCATAAGTGATAATATCTTACTTTATGCAACTCATGAACTCTTTTACCATTTAGGCATAAAAAATCATACAGTGTAAAACAACAAAATGAATATGCTAGTAAGAATGCTATCCTACTTAAGAACACATCAAAAAAGTGAACAGGATACGATCATGTGTCCTCTTCACTTTTTTTCACTAGCTTTATCTTTACCAAAACACATAGTGCTATTGTTCCAACCTTTATTTACGTAAGCACTTTTTAAACCATCATACTATGAATTAAAATAGCAATGATAGTTACTATCATATGCAATAATATGCCTCTCAAATATTGATACTTATCACTATAATAAATATATATGATGTCGTTCACATTCGGCAATCATATCATCGCTCCACTGTGATACCTGCACCTCACCGATATGTGCTTTATTTAAAAGAATCAAACATATTCTTGATTGCCCAATCCCTCCACCTATTGTAAGCGGCAATTCATCATGTAACAACATTTGATGATAAGGCAAAGTTAAACGTTCTTCACAATCAGCTTTTTTCAGCTGTTCTTGTAGTGCCTTAGCATCTACACGAATGCCCATACTGCTAATTTCGACAGCACAATCCAAAATAGGATAGTAAATAAGAATATCTCCATTTAATGACCAGTCATCATAATCCGGTGCACGTCCGTCATGTTTCTGCCCACTGGATAAAATATCGCCAATTTGCATGATACATACTGTTTTATGTTCCTTTGTAATCGTATATTCTCTTTCTTTAGGTGTCATATCCGGATAGCGATCTTCGAGTTCTTGTGCGGTAATAAAATACACATCCTCGCGTATAAACGGTTCTAAATTTTCAAAGATGATATCCAATTCTTTCTCTGTTTCTTTAAGCGCCTTCATAATATTATGCACTGTCATTTTTAGGAAATCAAGATTACGATCATGACGATCAATAATTTTTTCCCAATCCCACTGATCAACATACGTGGAGTGCAGATTATCCAAATCTTCATCACGACGGATGGCATTCATATCCGTATAAATACCTTTTCCATAGCCGATATGATAACGTTTTAATGCCATTCGCTTCCATTTAGCAAGTGAATGGACAATCTCCATTTCATCTTCATCAATCTCTTTAATATCAAAGCCTACTGGACGCTCAACACCATTTAAATTATCGTTTAATCCACTACTTTTTCTTACATACAGCGGCGCCGAAATGCGCATAAGATTCAAATGATGAGCCAATCTACGTTCAAATAAATCTTTTACATATTTAATGGCAACCTCTGTTGAGATGACATCTAATTTATTTTCATAATGTGATGGAAGGATCAAATCCTTAACTGCCATACTATCAACTCACTTTCATGTCTTTTATTATACCGCATTTATGTTACAAAATATATCTTTTTTTGAAATTTTTTACAATCAATTTTTACATATGTTTCATCCACTTTCTTACTATATGCAACAACCTCTTTCATCATGCCAGAGAAAAAGCAAACAGTCTCAATTATACTGTCTGCTTCTTATTTTCTTATTTTAAAACAGCACCTTCATCCGCCGAAGTTACAAGACGTGCATAGCGATACAGCCAGCCTTCTTTGATTTTCGCTTCTGGTTTCACCCAAGCATCCATCCGTTTTTGCATTTCTGCTTCATCAATCATCAGATTGATCTTACCGGCATTGATATCGATGCTGATGGTATCTCCCTCTTGAATGATGGCAATCGGGCCATGCGCTGCGGCTTCCGGTGATACATGTCCGATAGCTGCCCCACGAGTTGCCCCAGAGAATCTTCCATCCGTAATCAAAGCGACTTCTTTATCCAGTTTCATACCAGCCAATGCACTTGTTGGATTCAGCATCTCTCGCATGCCCGGTCCACCTTTTGGTCCTTCATAGCGGATAACGACAACATCGCCTTTGACAATTTTTCCCTGATAAATAGCATCAATAGCATCTTCTTCACTATCAAAGACACGGGCACGGCCTGTATGCACCAACATACTAGGATCCACAGCGCTGCGCTTTACCACACAGCCTTTTGGTGCTATGTTACCAAATAATACGGCAATGCCACCGGTAGGTGAATTAGGTGTATCAATATCCTTGATGATCTTATGATCTAAATTGACAGCCTTAGCTAAATTTTCTTTGATTGTCTTGCCGGTTACGGTCATTAAAGAATCATCAATCAATTGTTTCTTCTGCAATTCTTTCATAACTGCCTGTACGCCACCGGCACGATACAAATCTACGATATGATCCGGTCCGGCAGGTGCTAATTTACACAGATTTGGAGTTTTTTGTGATACCTCATTGATTACATCCAGATCAATATCCACATGTGCTTCTTTTGCAATTGCCAAAAGATGCAGCACCGTATTTGAGGAGCAACCTAATGCCATATCACAAGCCAATCCATTGCGTAAGGCCTGCTCATTTATGATATCTCTAGGCTTGATATCTTTTTCTACCATATCCATGATAGCCATACCGGCTTTTTTAGCTAACTGCATGCGAGCCGAATAAACAGCTGGTATGGTGCCATTGCCAGGCAAGGCAATTCCCAACACTTCACATAGACAGTTCATCGAATTCGCTGTAAACATACCGGAACAAGATCCACATCCTGGACAAGCATTTTGTTCAATATACGTCAATTCTTCTTGATCAATCAGTCCTGCTTTTTTCGCTCCTACCGCTTCAAACATGGTCGATAAACTCATATCTTTGCCTTTATCATTACCAGGCAGCATCGCTCCTCCACTCATGACTACAGCTGGCAGATTCACACGCAAAGCGCCCATCAACATACCAGGAACGATCTTATCGCAATTCGGTATAAGTACCAAACCATCAAACCCATGCGCATTGGCCATGGTTTCTACACTATCCGCAATCAATTCACGAGATGCTAAGGAATACTTCATTCCAATATGCCCCATGGCAATACCATCACATACACCAATACTAGGCACCATGATCGGCGTACCACCTGCCATGCGAATACCGGCTTTCACGGCCTCGCTAATCTTATCCAAATGCAAATGCCCCGGAACAATTTCACTATACGCACTGACAACACCGATCAAGGGACGATTTAATTCTTCTTCGGTTAATCCCAAAGCATAGAAGAGGGAGCGCTGCGGCGCGCAGGCATCTCCCTTTAAAACTCGATCACTTGCTCTACTCATCCTTCTTCACCTGCTCTTCTTATTTTTTTAACCAGCTCATCATCTTACGCAGCTGTGCACCAACCTTTTCTGATGGATGCTGTGCATGGACACGGCGCATTGCCAAGAAATGGGCACGGCCTGCGGATTTATTTTCGGTAATCCAATTACCAGCAAAGGTTCCATCCTGAATCTCAGCTAATACTTTCTTCATTTCTTTTCTTGTATCTTCGGTAATCAAACGTTTACCAGTTACATAATCACCATATTCCGCAGTATCAGAAATTGAATAACGCATCATTGCAAAACCACCGCTATTAATCAAATCAACAATCAGTTTCATTTCATGGATACATTCAAAATATGCCATTTCCGGTTCATAACCGGCTTCAACCAACGTATCAAAACCAGCCTGCATCAATTCACAGACACCACCACATAAGACAGCTTGTTCACCGAATAAATCAGTTTCTGTTTCTTCTTTAAAGGTAGTTTCTATGATGCCGGCACGACCAGCACCGATTCCACTTGCATAAGCCAATGCATATTCACGTGCTTTACCGGTTGCATCCTGATGGATGGCAATCAAAGAAGGTACCCCTCTTCCTTCTAAATACTGACTGCGAACGGTATGTCCCGGACCTTTTGGGGCACACATGGTAACATCGACTCCTTCCGGTGCGACGATCTGATTAAAATGAATTGCAAAACCATGGGCAAACATCAACATATTGCCTTCTTCCAAGTTTGGTTTAATATCCTTTTCATAAATATCCGGCTGATTCTGATCCGGAGCCAAGATCATTACAACATCGCCTGCTTTTGCGGCATCTGCGGTATCCATAACTGTTAAGCCAGCTTCTTCTGCTTTGGCACGACTCTTAGAGCCTGGTCGCAAACCTACAACGACCTTGACACCACTATCCTTCAAGTTTTGCGCATGCGCATGTCCCTGACTGCCATATCCAATAATAGCAACCGTTTTTCCTTTCAATAAATCCAAATTACAATCTGCATCATAATACACCTTTACCATATCTTTTTCCTCCTGTTCTGGTAATTCTATCTTATAGCATCAAAAGATGCTTGAAAAGACTAATCGTTTCTGGATAATTCCATCGCCACACCACCGGTGCGGCTGATTTCCACAATCTTATAATCTTGTAATTCTTCAATGAAATAATCAATGCTTGCCGGTGTATCTGTCAATTCCACGACACAACATCCCTTTTCGATCAACTGACAGCGTCCTCCAAAATCTTTTACTGCTTTTAAGAAGTTATCCTTTTGATCTTTATTTACCTCAACCTTGATCAATACAACTTCACGGATAAACAGTAGATCCTCTGGTATCTCTTCAACTTTTTTAACATCCTCTAATTTGGCCAGTTGCAATTTGATTTGATTGATGATTCCCTCATCTCCGCGTGTTGTAATCGTAATACGCGAAAACTTAGGATTTTCCGTTTCACCAACCGATAAAGTATCAATATTAAAGCCTCGTTGTCCAAATAGATTGGTCACTCTGGTCAGCACACCGAAGTGATTTTCCACAAGTAATGAGATTACTCTTCTCTCCATTCTGTCCACCTCCTAGTTTCCATATAAGATGATATCCTTACCACTTTTTCCCGGTGGAATGATCGGATATACACAATCATCTTTATCGATCCAACAATCGACGATGCATGGCACTTTACTGCTCAATGCTTCTTTCATAACCGGTTCAATATCCTGATGTGTTTTAATACGTAACCCTTTCCCGCCAAATGCTTCTGCAAGCTTGACATAATCTGTCTTACGTTCAATGCTTGTATTTGAATAGCGATGGTCATAAAATAAGGTTTGCCATTGTCGTACCATACCAAGTACGGTGTTATTAAAAATCAGAATAACAATTGGCAACTGTTCACTGACAGCTGTTGCCATCTCATTCATATTCATATGGAAACTGCCATCTCCACTTACCAATATAACCGGACGATGTGGATTTGCGACCTTTGCGCCAATAGCTGCGCCCATACCATAGCCCATGGTTCCTAAACCACAAGAGCTAATAAAACTACGCGGACGTGAAAATTGATAATATTGCGCCATGATCATTTGATGTTGACCAACATCTGTCGCTATGATGGCATCTTCTCCGACAATATTGTGTAAGGTCAAAGCTAAATCGCGTGGATCTACTTTATCATCACCTCTAGGTTTTGGTAAGTCTTTCTTATCTTTAAAAGCTTTTAAAGTATCTGTCCACTCTTTATGCTTTGTTTCCGGCATACGGGCAATCATTTTTTTCAATATATAGCGAGCATCGCCAACGATCGAAATATCGGTTGCGACATTCTTAGAAATTTCCGAAGCATCGATATCAAAATGAATAATTTTGGCATCCTTACCGAATTCTTTACGATTGCCTGCTACACGATCAGAAAAACGCGCACCGATGGCAATGATCAAATCGGTATTCAAAGTTGCATAATTAGAAACAGGGGTTCCATGCATACCAATCATGCCTAAGTATAAATCATAATCATAAGGTACGGAGGATAATCCCATCATGGAACAGCATACTGGTATATCCATGTGTTTAGAAAATTTCAATAGCTCTCTTGTTGCATTTGAGCTGATCACACCACCGCCGGCATAGATCATTGGCCGCTTAGCCTGCCGAATCGCTTCCAATGCTTCTTCAAATTTTGCATCATCAACCTTTGGCAGCTTACGAATCCGAAATCTTGGCAGTTTTACATATTCAGTAAGCGCCGCTGTGACATCTTTTGGAATATCAATCAAGACCGGTCCTTTTCTTCCTGAATTGGCAATTACAAATGCTTTTCTTACGACATATGCCAGATCTTCAACATTTTGTACGATAAAATTATGCTTTGTGATTGGCATCGTGATTCCAGCAATATTCACTTCTTGAAAGGAATCTCTCCCTAATAAATCATTCGGCACATTACCTGTAATGGCAACAACAGGAATACTATCCATATAAGCTGTCGCAATTCCCGTAACTAAATTCGTAGCACCCGGGCCACTGGTTGCCAAGCACACACCGGTTTTCCCGGTACTTCTGGCATAACCATCGGCGGCATGCGCAGCACCTTGTTCATGTGATGTAACAATATGATGTATATCATCACTTCGCTCATATAAGGCATCATAAATATTTAAAACGGAACCTCCTGGATATCCAAATATGGTATCCACTCCTTGATCAATTAAGGCTTGTATCAGTATTTGCGAACCATTCATCTTCATGTGTGTAAACCTCCTCACAACTTTCCCTTACCATCTTTATCCTTAATAACACCTTAAAAACGGGTTATCATCAATTATTATTATTATTCCATTGTAATTTCATAACCTTTCTGTTTTAATGCTTTGATTAACGCATCCCCATGTTCTTTACTGGAAACCTCAACGGCCACATGGATAATTGTTTCATTCAAATTCAAATCCGCTTGAATGCGATCATATTGAACCTCAATGATATTGGCATTTGCCTCTTTGACGATGTGAGCAAAATGTTCCAGACTTCCCGGTACATCTAACATTAATGTTTTAAACTTTATATTACGACCTCGTGTTACAAGGCCTTTTTCTACGACCTTATGAATAAAGGAAACATCAATATTACCTCCGGACAACACACAAACGACACGTTTTGCGGTAACATCCATCTTATGATTCAGCACCGCTGCTAAAGAACTCGCTCCGGCCGGTTCTACTACCAACTTTTCGCGTTCTAACAAAAGCAGTATCGTTGCGGCAATCTCATCATCACTGACACTCACCATTTCATCGACATTTTCCTGTATGAGCTTTACTGTTTTTTCACCGGGGTTCATAACAGCAATTCCATCCGCAATCGTATTGACACGTTTTGTTGAGCAATGCTTCTTTTGCTGAAACGATTGAACGATTGCATCAGCGCCTTCCGCCTGTACCCCGACAATTTTGATGCGCGGATTGATTTGTTTTGCATAATAGCTAATACCGGCAAGTAATCCGCCTCCTCCCGCAGGAACAACGATCATATCGACATTAGGTAAATCATGACAGATTTCATAAGCAATTGTCCCTTGTCCAGCGATCACATCCTCATCATCGAAAGGATGAATAAAGGTTGCCTTTTTTTCTTTTTGTAAACGCAAGGCCTCTTCATAACATTCATCATAATTATCACCAGCGAGCACGACATCAGCACCATACCCTTTGGTTGCCAACACCTTCGCAATCGGTGTGCTTTTGGGCATAACGATCGTTGCATGCATACCTAGCTTACTGGACGCATAACTGACCCCCTGTGCATGGTTTCCAGCTGAGCTCGCTATGACCTCGTTGGTTTTTCCCACTTCTTTCAATTTCGCCAATTTATTAAATGCTCCGCGAACCTTAAAGGAGCCTGTCTTCTGACGATTTTCACATTTTAGAAATAAATCACAGCCGCTCATCGCCGAAAAAGTTTTCGAGCTTGTGACCTTAACGTTATGGATATTCCCCTGCAACCTCGCGGCTGCCATCTCGACTTCCTTGCTATTCATAAGACTTCCTCCTATTTAATCAAAAAAGCAGCACATTTTCTCATGGCTGCTTTTCTTTCGTTCTCTTACGCCCTTGTACATACGACAAAAGTGATCTGTTGGTGAGTGACTCATCATATGAGTCTTGAAAGAAAAACAGACTTACTTAGGACTATGAGAATAATAATAATGACGCTAATCGTTATAGTCACCATGAGTCCACTTCCTTTCTATTGCCTCACTCAAGTTACTGATTGCATATAGTTTAAATCTTTTTTGAAACGTTGTCAATGATTTTTGATAATATTTTCAATAAAACTGTAAATTATTTACAGTAATTCATGAAAATTATATTTTATTTATTCATTTTCTTTTCAAAACACTTTCTCTTCGGTATAATAAAGACAATTCAGGAAGTGAGGCGTGCCTATGTATAAAGAAAGTGCTAAGCTAGTTTTATATCGCAATTTTGGAAATGACAGTATCTTTCAACAGTTATGTGAAATTTGTCGTGATTTTGATGAAGGACAGAATAAGGAAAGTGTCTTAATTGAACGTATCTATGTACAAATCAAAGCTCTTTTGGATCTTTCAACGAGTTATGGCTTTGATGATAATTTATGGCATAATTATCTGACATACCTATTACTGATGAATGAAAATTCTTTTTCTTTAGTCAGTGAAAAACGAGGTGCTCAACAAGGGAGTGTGAATCATTTCGCGAAAAATGATTTTAAAATCTTTAAAAACTTGTTTGATTATGATTTTTCAAAAATGGAAGAAACCCTGCAAATCGATTGTTTCACCATCATCACCCAGTATCATGCCATTGAAAAAAAAGAACGCATGTATAATAAAAATGTCTCTGAAATGGTCCGCAAGATCAGTAAACAAATTGAACAAGCCAAAGATGAAGAAGATATCTTTCACATCATTACCGACTTTTACGCCCAATACGGCGTCGGTATGTTTGGTCTGAATAAAGCCTTTCGTATACAACCCAATATTGATGGCAGTGTAAAGTTCTTACCAATCAATAATATGGAAAATGTATATCTAGATGATCTCATCGGCTATGAGCTTCAGAAACAGTTGCTTGTGGATAATACAAAAGCTTTTGTGGAAGGACGTAATGCGAATAATGTATTATTATATGGTGACAGCGGTACCGGTAAATCCACATCCATTAAGGCAATCGTCAATGAATTTTACAAAGATGGATTACGCATGATTGAGATTTATAAGCATCAGTTCCAAAATCTATCGGCCATTATCTCACAGATTAAGAATCGTAATTACCGTTTTATCATTTATATGGATGATTTGTCTTTTGAAGAGTTCGAAATTGAATATAAGTTTTTAAAAGCCGTGATTGAAGGCGGTGTCGAAACTAAGCCAGATAATGTACTCATTTATGCCACTAGCAACCGACGTCATCTCATTCGGGAAACATGGGGCGATCGCAGTGATATGAGTCAAGATGAGCTGCATCACAGTGATACCATGCAGGAAAAACTATCCTTGGTTGCTCGCTTTGGTTTAAGTATCTGTTATGAGCGCCCAAATCAGAAAAATTATTTCCACATTGTAAAAGAATTGGCAAAACATTATCCTGAAATTACTTTGACAGAAGAAGAATTGCTTGCCGAAGCACGTAAATGGGAATTGAGTCATGGCGGTATGAGTGGTCGAGCGGCACAACAATTGATGAATGATCTGTGTGCAAGAAGCACGGTTGAAAAAACCTAAGCATTCTTTAAAATAAAATTGACTTTTGTTCAGCATATCGTTTCCAGTATAGCAAAATGTAAAAGGAAGTTACAAACGCATCCATGCACGTTTAAAACTTCCTTTTTTAACATCGTAGTTTCTATGTTGGCGATGAGCTTACAACTTAAAATCGTTGAATCAGCATAAAAAGGGATCCATCCATGGCAATGGCTTGACCTATTGCTGTTTTCATACGCTTTAATGTTTCTTTAATATCACTTTCATACCCTGTTGTATAGCGATATCCGGGTTTTTTAACCAATTTCTGATAAAATGCACTTTTCCTCAACTTAGACAGACGTTCATACACGGATAAAAGCAACTCCTTATCCTCCACCACCATCCAATATCGTTCATTCTCATCCTGACGCAGGATAAAACGCACACTTTTCTCAATACTCTTTGTAGTTAACATTTCCCATATACGAAAGAAATCTTCAAAACGACATATGAGTATTTGTTTACTGATTGCTTTTCGATCAATTTCAAAGTGCCATATATCATAATACGAATCGTTTTGTTCAGCCTCAATACGCTCTAGGGCATGTACGACATCTTGTTCTACCACATATAGTTCTTTCATAAGGTTCTCCATTTTCTTAGCTTGTATAGACAGGATGATATCTTGCAATAAGCACTCTTTAGATTCATTTGCCATACAGCTATTTGATTATTCATAGGTGTAATAGTAATCATAGGATGATAAATTTTGTGTTTTTGTTAAAACAATTCCTAATATCTTTGATCGGCTGCGTTCTAATTGCCGTATCGAAGATAGTGCTATGTCTTTTTTTGTATCTTTCATGGATATGACAAAAATAGTTCCATCACTGACATTACTTACATAAAAAGTATCACTGATCATACTGATAGGAGGACAGTCCAAAATGATGAAATCATATTGTTTGGATAAAGCCTGCAGCAGCTTCTTGAATTTGGATGATCCTAACAATTCTTGAGGATTTGGCACTTTACTTCCAGATGTCAAAACGGAAATAGCATTCTCACAATCCGTTACTGTAACTTCTTGAATATAAGTGCTTAAATCCGGCTGTTTATCGATAAACACCAGCAAATCAGATAAGCCTACTTGATTACTGATTTGAAAATAACGATGCATTTTCGGTCTGCGTAAATCGCAATCGATGACCAATACCTTCTTATACTTTGCCGCATACACTTGCGCAAGATGAAAAGCCACTGTTGATTTTCCTTCATTCGCACAGGAAGACGTAATATTAACAACTTTGATCGGTTTTTCTACTGCGGAAAACTCGATGTTCGTTTTCAATTTACGAAATGCTTCCATGTTATCAAATTTATAGGTATTTTTATTTTTTGACATATGCTTTGACCCTCCTTTTGATGCTTTTTCTTGGATGATTCTCTTGGTTTAATTCATCGACAAAAGGAATACTTCCCAACACCGGATAACCAAAATATTCTTCCGCCTGATCACTGGATTTAATGCGATTATCAAGCAAAAATACCAAGATGAAATAAATATAGGATAAAGCAAAGCCAAAAATACCGCCTGCAATACTATTCAATTTAATGTTTGGCGAAATATAATGCGTTTGTAAGGTAGCTTTATCAATTACTGTGATGTTATCTATTTCACTGATTTTCATCATTTCTTGTGTAAAAACAGCAATGGTCTCTTTCACAATGTTTTGGGATAAATACGGGTCCTCACTATTTGCCCTTATGGTGATGATATTGGAATTATCTTCGACATTTGTTTGGATAGCTTTGCTACATGTACCATCCGCCAAATGCAGCTTTTTATCTACCTGTGACAAGACGGTTGTCCCCTGCAAGATTTTTTCATAATCTTTTACCAAATTACGATTCGTAATGACGGTTTGATTATCAATAATTCCTTCCGAGGTTGTCTTTGGTTTTAAATATATATTGGAATCACTCGCATACTTCTTTGGCAATATACACAAAGAAACGACCATTAAAAACACCATACACAGCAAAGTACAAAAGAGAATGACTTTGTAATGCTTTTTAAATATCCCGATTAAATCATTTAAGCGAAGCTTTATTTCTTTTTCATCCATTTATTACACCTCTATATCTTTCTGATACGCGATTTGCGTTAAAACAACAAAACCAGTCAAATCTTCAACTTCATCCTTTGATTGAAATGTATTGTGCTGGCGCTTTCGTATGTAGAAAACAAGCAAGATGAGGAAAGAGGAACTTAGGGCACATAAGAGATAACGAACTATGCTCTCTTGGGTGGTCTCTTGATGCTTTGCTACTTCTTCATTAATTTTATACAATGTTTTATTATGCTTTTTAAAATCCTGCAAGATGCGTTTTTCAATACGCTTGTCTATTTTTAAGACATCCTGTTGCTTTTCAGCTTGAATCGATATATGTAAAACACTTCCGCTACTTTTTGCATGATATTTGACCGTTTTCACATGCATCTTTTCCGCTATCTCCATATGAGCGTCATCACTATTGATCATATAGCTATAATCTGTTAATAACCCCTGATTGACAAGAATCGTATTTGCATTCACTGAAGCATTAGGACTGATTTCATTTTGCAAATAATATGCCACATCACCATAATAATCATCACTTATTTTATATTGACTTGCAAAGATCATCACCGCTATAAGCATAATGGTTTGCAAATAGTATTGACGTTGCTGCAGGATATCTTTTATATCCGCTAAAAATTTTTTAGGCAGCTTAATACGATGGTGCCCTGTTTCTATTTCTAAAGGCAATAATACGAAGATAATCAACCCATTTGCCACGCTTAATATTGGGTTCATTAATGAGAAAAAGCCAATGGCAAGCATGCATATGATACAGGCTCCCTTCTGCATGCTACGATATCGTATCTGCTTTAAAAAGCAACGGATGCTCAATATATAAAAGGTCACACCGATACCGCCATAGTATGCAAAATCGTCTAATATTTGACTATGTAAGCTAATGAGCCCTTGAACATTGCTGTGATGTCTTCCTATGCCAAAGAAGGGATGGGTAATGAAAGTATGCAAGCTGTCTTGATACAGTGTAAGACGACCAGACATCGTGATTTCTGATTGAAATTGATTATCCAACATATGTAGGATTTCTAAACCACGTTTCTTGATCATCTCATCCGGTATTGAAGAAACTAAAGCATTGCAGCCATTCATGATCGCATCGGAATTTATCACAAAATAGAGAAGCAGTATGCCAAAGATAGCCAATATACATAGAAAAAGTTGTTCATTTCGCTGTCTCAAATAATATAACAGCATGCCTATCAAACTACATGTACATATGATGATTGATATCATAGAGGAAGACAGAATAATGGTAAAATAGGTACATAGAGCAAGAAGCAAATGTAAATAACGAATGCGTGTTTTGATCGTTAAGTAACGATGTAAGAATAACAGACATAAGACGATTTCCCCTAATAGCTCCGTGGTGGTAAAAATATTTAATTGTGTGACGTTACCTGCAAATTGACCACCTGTTACATATTTTGATAGATATGGATCTTGGATGAGTTGAATGAAATTACTGAACATATTGATAATCAGAATTCCATAGAGCACTCTTTTGCATGTATTTTTTTCTGCCATTTGCATATGATTGCGATAATAATCATAAAAAATTATACATAGCCAAAAGGTCAGACAAGTATACAAATTTCCGATATTATTATCTGAGATGTGTAAGATTTGTAATAACATTAAATAAAAGATCCAAAAAAGCAGAAGCAGATGCATGAGACGAAAAGTCAAAAAATAAGTTGCATCGTGCAAGAAGGCTGTCACAAACCATAACAGCAGCAGACCAATCATGAACATATACGATGTGTTATGCAATAGAATAGGCGTAAAACTGATGCATGCAATACTAAGAAAGAACAGTTTGTTTATAAAATGCATCAATTTCTGGAAACTGTTATTCATACACGTGCAAAGCCTTTGTTATTGCTTGCTTTGTATACATTCCCATAAGCAGCTTATCACGTAAACGTAAAAGATTATCTACATATAGCTGATAGGTTGATGAATGCATCGTTAGGATTCGACCTTCTATTTCCGTTAAACTATCTACGACAAAACCAATGTTGTGCTGTATTACAAATGGTGCGATTGCCGCTTTTGACCATGTTATAATTGGCAATAATGAAACGATATATAAGGATAATTTATGTGGATTATTATAACGCATATATTCTCCATTTAACCCACGACAGCCATTTAAATCATCACCATCCCAAATGAGTCCAAAGCTTCCCTTTAAAGCAGCCGGTAATGTATTCGCCGGATATGCTCCTTCATATAAAATATGTCTGCTCTGATTTGCCTTTATATATCTTCCATATAAACGAAAAATAAGATTGTCCAAATGATGCAATTGCGATATAAAATGACTTTTTTCTAAATTGCCCGCATAGACAATTTCCTTTGTCAGCTTTCTTTGTTGCCAAGGTATGGGATTGCTTAGATAATCAAATACCATAAGTTCTATGATGTTCCCTTGAAATCCAGTTTGTCTGATCAGTTTTGCCATCACGCTATTATGAACAATCAGTGTATCCATTGACGTAAAGTTTTGCAGATCTTCTTGCAGCAAACGCCCACAACGTATGGATTGCAAATCATGGATCAAATAGATAATTCCTTGTCCTTTGCTGCGTCTTAAGATTTTCTGATTCCATCTACTGATGGGATATTGGACAATCAAACGCTTGTCCTTTTTCTTAATAAAAGTCAGTTTAATGCTTTCTAATAATCGTTTCATCCGACTTTTTTCATAATGATGCAAAAGGGCTTCGATGCCTTGTTCATGCAGAATCTGACATACATCAATACGCGCTTTACTGCCCGCATCAACACCTTGCACATCATAATCCTCTAACTGATATATGTTCATTTTATCATCTCCTTCAGCCTACGTTCATAAGATACAGCCGCTGTCTCAATTGACAATTCACGAAACACCATTTTATCGTTGTTATGTCTGCACATACGAGGCAAGTTCATAATTTTTTCAGCCCATTCTTCCTTGCTTTGAATGGATGCTCGCAGGCAAGTATGTGTGATATCGGTTTCCTGAGGAATCGTATCTGATAAAATAACTTGCAATCCATTGATTTGTGCTTCAATTGCCGATATACAAAAACCCTCATAGAAGGAAGGCACCAATAGGATGTCAGACATATCGAGTAAGGCACAAACATCATTTCGTTGCCCAAGGAATGTAATTTGCTCTTGTAAACCTAATGACATAGTCAAAGATGTCAACGCTGCTTTTTGTTCCCCCTCACCGACAATGACCAAATGATATTGGTCATCTAACAACTTCATTAGACGAATAGTGAAGGCGATGTTTTTCTCTTTGGATAAACGTGAAATTACAAGCAATACCCTTTTGTGCTGTAACTGATAATGACGGCGATATTGGATACGTGTGGCTTCATCAAATTGAAAATCAGAAAGAGACATGGCATTGTACATAAGAAACCCATGTTCTTTCCAACGTTTTTTGCCATACAACAACTCTCCACACGTTGGCCCTGTCGCATAATAATCATTTGCCATATGCACATTCAGAAATTTCATCAGGCGAATCATGAGATTTGGTCGTTGTGTTGTCAAAGCGTAGGTGGAGTGCGCATGGGTAATACGCAAAGGAACGTTATGGAAACGTGCAATCAGTAAAGGGAAACATGACAGATAGCCTTGATGAACATGAATGACATCATACGCACCGTGGGCGATAATGTTATTCATGGCAACCAGATTTTTTCTTAACGAAGTATGTTTGGAGGGAATGCGATATATACGAATACCTAATTGTAAAAATCGTTGATAAAGCATACCTTGCTCATTCTCATCATGCGTCATAATTTCAAAAGTGATATCCCTGTCCTTCATATAGTGAAGATAGCGATAAAGCATGGTTTCAATGCCACCGCTTTGCAATACAGATACGACATGTAATACCCTCATATACGCATCACCTCAATCACTTGATCCTTTTGCGCAATTGCTTGTGCAAATGTTTGTAACTCTTCCTCAGATACACCTTCATATGCAGGTTGCGTCATTCCCAATACTTGATATTTCTTTGTCGCTAACTTATGTATTGAAAATAGTTCAATCTTTTCAAATTGGTAATTGGGTAAAAACCGTTTGATAGCTTCCAAATTGGCATTTGTGAACGTGTAAGGTTTTACTAACGGAATCCGTAGGATGATATGTTTTTGCTGAGCAGTTAAGTAATTTAGATTTGTTATATACTCATTTAAATTCCCTTTTAGCTTACTGATGCAGGCAGGTTCTAAACTCTTTAAATCCACATACCATGTATCCACATAGGGAAGCAGCAATTGCAACTGTTTTAGCGAAGCATATAATGAGGTTTCCACACAAATCGTTATTTGTTCTTTTTTTAAGGCTTGCATGACACCTATCAAAACATCTGCTTGTAACAATGGCTCACCACCACTAAAGGTGACACCTCCATCAGCTTGATAATACTTTCGATCTTGCAAGCAGGCCGCAAGACATTCTTGCACATCGATCCTTTTTCCAATTGAACGCATAGCTAGACAAACAGCATTTGACTTACGACTGGGGCAAATTGGATAGAAACAGTTATCCATATCGATGGCCATTTGTTCTTGCAGCGATTGTGTTTCCGGATTACAGCACCAAGGACATCGCAATTGACATCCCTTTAAAAATATCGTCGTACGTATACCAGGACCATCATGAAGGCAAAAGCGTTGTATGTCAGTGATACACAGTTTCATATTCTTCACACCTCCTTATGACAATATCCTGATAGCTTTTTGGTAAATCAATGAAATACGCACTGAATCCCCATACGCGAACAATCAAATCTGCATGCTTATTAGGATGTTGCTGTGCATCCAGTAAAACATCTTTTTGTAATACATTCATTTGCAATTGAAAGATTCCCTGATCCAAGGCACAAAACAACAGTGTCCGACATTTATCTTCGAAATTATTCAATAATTGAGGATTCATCATGATATCTACCACATTACCATTGCACCTGCCATGATCATAATGTAGTTTTGCCGCAAAATTTAATAATGACGTATAAGCTCTGCCTGCGATTCCGGAAATATGTGTCATGAAAGGCTCTCCATATGCGCGCCCATCCGCCGTTGCAGGAAAGGTAGCAGCACTACTTACATAGCCTGGAGAACTAAGACCAAAAACAAAATGACCGCCCCATTGATTTTTTTCTTCGGCAAATACTTGTGCTGCATAGGCCGTTATTTGATTGATGCGTGAAATCATCGTTTTCTGTTCATCATCACCAAAAACACCTTTTTGTTGCAGAAAATAGCGAAATTGTTCTCCATATTCTGCATCTTCTAAATACATTTGCAATTGAGCAAGCGTGAAAAGTTTTTTCTTATACACGAATTCTTCAATATTGAAAAGAGCATTTATCGCATTGCCCATAGCCACCGTGGTAATACCGGTGTTATGGTAACAGGCACCACCTTCTGCAACATCCTTTACAGACTGCCAACAACCATCAATACATAAAGATAAAAATGCATCTTTTTCATATACCAATGCTTTTGAAGCCTGACAAATTCTTAAAATTTCTTCCTTTAAGTAACTAAAATATCGTTGATAGACTTCTTCTATCGTCAAAAGATCATCGTTCATAAGTTTTACGATAGGAACAAGGAAATTCAGAATCGATGTATTATTTTGCGAACTATCTTTTCCGATAAGCAAAGGTTCCCAACAAGCGGATGTTCCATAATGCAAAGCATCAACTTGTGCAATACCTGCTTGTTGCAAACAAGTTAGAATAACATCGTCATTACTTAGCAAAGGCGATCCATTCCCCTTTTTTAGAACCCTAAAAATTTGTTCCTTTATGACATTAGGGCAGGTTTGGGTATATCGATACAACAGCTTTGGCTCTGGTTTATCATATTTTTCAAAAACTTGTAAGATAAGCTTCGTAAAGGCCGTATTCGCTTGGAGATCTTTTCCACCAAGAATCAAAATTTGCCCCGTATCCCCTAATAACTCACTGCTTTTAAACCAATAATCTTGATGTAAAATATGACAAAACTCCAAAAGCATAGACTTTGCTTTTTCTTCTGTGATATACCCAGTCTGTAAATCCTGCTCATATAATTGAAACAACAATGCATCAAAGCGTCCCAATCCAACCAATTCATGACCGCTTTGCCAAAGCATCTGATTCAAAAACAATATTCTTTGCATCCCATCTTGTAAATGTCTAGCTTTACCCTGCGCCATTTCGGCAAACAGCTGCTGCAAATCAAAACGTTGCATAGCATGAAGCTTTGTGCTGATTGTTTCAATTTGTGTCATGATAGCTAATAACACGCAGTTTTGCTGTTTTTTAAATGATGTATTGGGTAAGTTCTCGCCTTCTGCTAACAAGGCTTGAAAACTATTTTGAATGAATTTTTCATATGCAATCGTGATATTACTAAACACATGATGTCGCTGGCTTAAGGATAGATAGGGATTTATATAATAATAAAAATATTGATAACACCCTTGTTTGTGAAAGGATGCTTTTTGGCATAAATTTTGGAAGTCTTTTGCTGCATCATCACTTCTCATCACGATTCTTGTTTTTAAGAAAGCCTTGCATAAAAACAGCAAATCGTTTTCTCTTTCAAATAAACGCTGATGTTTCTGATACAACTTTTTGATATGCTTTAAATATTGGATAAACCGAAAATTACGCCAATTCATATCCATCAGACCTCCTTTTTACACCTACCCAGCTTTTGCGACAAGAAGTGTAACATATTGCCAAATAAGGTGTCCTTGCTTATATATAAAGCTATTCCATAAGAAACACTCGCCATAACCCCCACCAATACCATATAAAGGATGATGGGAATATCCAAAACGTTGATCCAAATGATGCAAAGAAACATAATGCCGGCACATAAACCATAATGAACGCATTCTCTGAAAACTTTGCGAAATGCTATCTTCTTGCGAACGATATAAAATTGCACTGCGGTAATCAAAAACTCTGCACAGACACTTGAAAGAATTGCCCCTTTGGCAGCAAATTGCGGTATCAGTAAGGCATTCATGATAAAATTTAAAACAGCTCCTAACACTACCGTGCATGTAAATGCATTTTGTCTTCTTGTAGATATTAAGTATTGCATGCCGGTAACATTATTTAAGCCAATCAGCAACAGCAAAGGTGTACTCCATTTTAATAAGCTGATTGCCGCATCATAAGATGGTCCTAAAAACCATGGGATAAAACGATTGGCAATGCACAGCAATAGAAAAATCGCAGGCATTGCTAATAACAATGCAAATTTATAGGATATATAAAGATAATGAAGAATCTTGTCGTCCTTATCTTCTGCCTGAATACTTGCAATGCGTGGCATCATGACCGTGCCAAGGGATGTGATAAAGATGAGAATCAGACGAATGATTTTCTGTGTCTGATCATAATATCCGGTTTGCGCATAGGTAGATAAATACCCTAACATGGTCCTATCGAATAAGGTGTAGATCTGCATGGCAATCTGAGGTAAAAATACCATGAAAATAGGAAAAAGATGACGTTTTAAATGAAGCTTTGTAATATTTGATAACTGCATCGTTTTATGTAAGGCTAACCATAAAGATAGATTAGCGATGAGTCCAACCATCCCCAAACATACGATATACAGCCACATATCAGCTTTCCTTCTGATAAATGTAAAGATACAAATTGCTCCGATGAGCTTTACGGCTATATTACGAAATGTGATATAGCGAAAATCTTCCATTCCTTGATAATACCAAGAAATATCAAACACATTCGCGATAATTTCAATCATCTGCAGTAAAAACAAAAACTGTAATTCCTGTACCTGTCGCAAATACAATACGTATACTATGATGCTTACCATCAGCATTAGACAGCGAATAATCAGTATTTCTAAAAAGACTTGCGAACGCGCTTCTTGTTTATTTTGATAATAAGCGATTTCTCTTTGTCCATACAACCCGGTTCCTAATGTTCCAAATAAAATAAAATATGAGCTAATCGATTGTACATAGCTTAAACTTCCTATTCCTTCAGCACCAAAAACTCTTGCCAGATAAGGGGTCGTCAACAAAGGAAGGAAAATAATCAGAATTTGATAAAGGGTGTTATAAATATAATTGCTAATTAATCTTTTATGCATCGCTTTTCTCACACAGCTGAGCAAAACATTTGCATGCCTCAGCTACGATCTGATCTATGTTATAGTATTTAAAATTTGCTAATCGTCCTAAAAAAATAACATCCTTTTCCTGTTCTGCCAATCTCTGGTATTGTGCTAATATCGCATTTATTTTAGGTTGTAAGATCGGATAACATTGGATTCCCTCTTGCACGGGAAACTCTTTCAGTATGACCGTGTGCTTATGTTCTTGGCCCGTCAGCTTTTTAAATTCGGTGATACGTGTGTAATCATAATCATTGGGATAATTGATTACCGCTGCTTGTTGATACGATGGGGTATCATGTGTTTCAAAAGCAAAACGTAAACAACGATAAGGAAGGTGCCCATAACAATAATCATAATAGGCATCCAATGGTCCTGTATAGATTAGTTTTTCATAGGATATTTCATCTTTAATCTGTTGATAATCTGTATTCAGAAGAATATGCATTTTCGCATTTAACATTCGCTTCATCATGGCTGTAAAGCCGGCTTTGGGAATTCCCTGGTAACGATCAGAAAAATAACGTTGATCATTATTCAGACGAATCGGTATTCTTGAAAAGATGGAAGCATCCAATTCTTTGCATGGCATACCCCATTGCTTTTCCGTATAGTGTTTATAAAACATCTCATATAAATCAGCTCCCACACTGGCTATTGCTATATCCTCAAAAGTTTTGCAAGATTGAGGATCCTGTTGTACCTTTTGAAAATATTGTTGTGCTTTTTCTTTCGTAAACGGCTCATGAAATATTTGGCTAAGTGTACATAGATTTACAGGAAATGGAACATATTCGCCATTTACATAAGAAAGCACTTTATGTTGATATTCATGCCAAGTGGTAAATGTACTTAAGTAAGAAAATACAGATGCATCATTTGTATGAAAGATATGCGGTCCATAGGCTTGTATGAGAAGCCCATTCTCATCATAGCAATCATATAGATTGCCACCTATATGTGATCTTTTTTCAATAATCAAAACCTCTTTATGCAAAACATTTGTAATACGTTCTGCCATACACAAACCGGCAATCCCTGCACCTACGATTACATAATCAAACTTCATCTCTTTTTCCTTTCTGTGGCATATAAAATCCATTTTATTCTATTTCTTATGCATTGTTCAGCGAACATGAGTGTGACATGTCCCTGATAAAATCCTTTGCGATATTTTCGGGGAATACTGAATAGTTCCTCAAGATGAAATAAAGAAAGTTCCTCTTGTATATGATAGTCTTTAAAAACCTGCTTTAGATAGGCTCTACGTTTCCAAAAGGAGGCCTTTGCATCGACTTTACTTTGATTCACGATTTCCTCATAGTAATTCATGAGCCTGCGATAAGCAAAACTCTTTTTTAATTGCTTTGCCAAAGCAGGCTGATGCAACGTGATCTTCTCTAGCAATAGCTCATGACTATGCACCATATCTGTAAAATAATGAGGCATATAGCTTTGCGTCGTCGTCCGTCTGGTTTTTTGATAATGATAAAACGGCTGATTCATAAAAACGACAGTTCGGCATTGTAAAATGTAATCCACCAAAAATTGTAAATCTTCTGTAAACCGCACAGCGGTATCAAACGTGAGCTGTTTTTTCTGAATGAGCTCCTTACGAAATAAACACCGACACACACTTCCTATGATAATCTTCTGTCGTGTATTCGTTATTGAATATTCCGATACCATAGCAGGAACAATTTCCTGCATAACCTTTTCATGTGTGTATTCCTGCTGTTCTTGTGGAAACGGAAACAACATCGGTTGTTTAATATTACGAAAAGATAACTCATAGGAACACATGACTAAATCTACGTCCTTGTGAAATTGTTTCGACATTTCTTCATACATGTGTTTATCAATCGTATCATCTGAATCAATGAAAGAAATAAGCTTACCTTTTGCATGTTGCAGGCCGATGTTACGAGCAGCTGAAGGGCCTTGGTGTGGACAAGACAAATACTGTATGCATGGGTATAATGTCGCTAAGTGTTGACATAGTTGTGCCGTATTATCCGTAGAACCATCATCACAAAGTAAAATTTCCGCAACACCTTGTTGTTGTAAGATTGATTCTACACAAGCTTTTATCGTGCTTTCAGAATTGTACATTGGTACAATGACTGATATCTCCATTTTTTCATCCTCCTTCCCTATTAACGCAAAGTTTCACGCAAGTATTTATTTTTATATAAAACCTTACATACCACTACAAGCACAACAAATACGAAATTACTGAAAAGAAAATACCATATCGTGCTGAAAGGCCATTGCAATATGAACTGAAATAATGGAGATGTCATCGTTAATAATGGCAATTGCAGGATATAGATTCCTATAAAATAAGTTGCGATATGCAATGACCTATGCAATTGTAAAGCAGCTTGCTGCCGATACGTAAAGCAAAGGCAAAGACTGCATATGACCAGTATCGAACCATAAAACATTTCAGGCATACAAGTGTCTATTCGCTCACTTGCTATCAATAGCAGAAAAAGCGTAATAAACACACTTAGCAAGACCTTACTTTTCGTTACGATCATGCACCTTTCCATCCTTTGACAAACATCCGATAAGCAGCCACCAAGCATAAAATAAAATAGCCATATCCACATTCGCAATATTTGTGGTATTCGCATTATGCAAGCATATCCTTGTATTTCACATCCCAAATTAATACTATCAACTAAGATACACAGTACCCCCAACCACATAACTACTTGAAGATAACGTTTTTTGTGCGTGGTATATAAGCGATATAGTAATGGGGTGATACTGTATAAAAACATCAAGAGATATAAAAACCAAAATTGATAATAATAACTCCCCTGCCATACATCTTTTATCATCTGTAGCAATGTCATTTGTAAGATAGTAAGAATCCCTTGTTGCCAATAGACAACTATGGCATATAAGAAATTCCAAAACGCAATCAAAGCGATAAAATGCATGATTTTCTTAGATATTTCGCGATAGCTATACGCTCTTCGCAACATCAGCTTTCCCGATATGATAATAAAAATCGGTATTGCATAGACAATCGCATTGAAAAGGGTATGTAAGAAAACAGAGTTCATCACAAAATCCAGATGTAGGATACAGACATGTGCAAAAAAGACCAGATAACAACCGATTCCTCTTATGAAATCAAAGTACTGATTTCGTTGCTCATATGCTTGCTGCATAAAACTCCTCTTCTAATCGATCTATCAAGGTATCACTGATTCCACTAACTGCTTTGCGAAAGAATAATGCCTCACTTGCTTTAAGATATGCGTAATCGTCATTACTATATGGCGAGACTTCACCATATGCATTGATTTTCATCACATGCAAAGCTGTCCACCGATGGATATCATCAACATAAGCCGCTTCAACACCTTTTTTAAACGTATGATCACGAAAAGGTGAATTAAAGAGGATCGTTTGAAACAACATTTCATCCGGTGCATATGAAGTTTGAAAATATGTTAATAACTTTGGCTGGGTATCAATCAAATCCATCATATAGCTTGCAAACGCATGCGTTAACGCGTGCCATTGTCCTCCACCATACACCGTATAAGTTTGTCCTTGTAGAATTAAGTCCGTTTTTTTATAAAACAGACGATTCTTTGTAATACCATAACGTAACAGGTGATGAAGAAATCTATCCGTTTTTTTGTTATGGAAAAAAGGCTTCATAAAATGTCGTTGCTGAATCTTAAAATAATCTTGGTTCTTATCCGTGATTGCAAATCCTCTGATAAACTCTACATCGGCATGCTTTGCAAAATAAGTCTGCAAATCTTTTTGTGCATACAATGGATAATCTTGTCCGGATAATAAAACATAGCGATCATATTTTTTCTGTAATGCGGCACGATACAGTAATAAGGTAGCTTCTACTAAGCTGATATCTCCCCAATAGCACCTTGTGCGTTGTGTAAGGATATATAAGGATGAATAGTCATTTATTTCATCGATGGAGAAATCAGCCTTTTGATCCACATGCAAATACACATCCTGCATTTCACATAACTGTTTTAACAATCGATTCAATTGTTTGACATCTGTATGTGCCAATATTAAATATGCAATTCTCATATGGTATCCTTCCCATCTTCATGTAACCGTCCTTCGTATAAGGTAATATACGCAAGAAACGCTCTATTCTTATCCAAATGAGCCTTTTCTTCTGGAAGCAATTGTATACGCTGCAATGGCTTTTCCTTTAAAAGCTTCAAGAATTCGTTTACGTTATGTACAACATAGCTTCCTTTACACAAGGTTTCTTTACATCCGCCCACATCATAACTAACAATTGGGCAGCCACATGCCTGCGCTTCAAGATTAACACTTGGGTAAGTATCCTCATATGTTGGATTGAAAAAGACATAGCTTTGCTGATACCAGGAAACAAGCTCTTTCACATCGTGTGTTTCTTTATATCCTTTGATATTGGATGGCAATTGATGCAGCTGTTGTTTCGTTAACCCAATCATAACGATTTGATATGCATCTAGAATGTGCTTTGCCAAAGCGATAAAATCATCAAACCCTTTTGCAGCAGTCCATTTCCCAGCAACCCCAAGAATCGTTTTCGTTTTTTTATCCATCGCGGTCTTCCTTGGAGAAAATACTTGTAAGTCAATTCCATTATGAATGGTATAGATTGGATATGCTTGTAGAAAGGAAGCTTGCACTTGCTGCAAAAGCCAATCGGAAGGAGTAATCAAGATGAGATTTTCTATGCCGGTAAAACATGCTTTCTTTTTCTGAAAGCTGCGTGTCATATCGCTCCTTATTGTCTTAGGATAGCCATCATGATGCTGACATTGACGACATTGTGATTGCCATTGCATACAGCCATGACCATTGTAGTGTGCACAATTCCCTGTAAAGCTCCAACAATCATGTAATGTCCAAATTTTTTTTATTTCCGGATGACGTTTTAAATATGCACAAAATAGTGGTAAATTCAGATAATAGCCATGCAGATTATGCAAATGAAGAATATCCGGCTGTAGCCGTTCGAGCTTTTTAATAAAGCGTTTGGTCGCAAAATAGCTGCCAAAACCATTTTTTCCTAAAAAGCGTGCCTTTCCCACATGCCATAAAACATCAAAGATCGTTCCTATTTTTATTGTTTTATAAGTTGCCTCTGCCTTGCCTCTGCCATAAGCCATGTAACAGCTATACCCTTTTTGCTGTGCCATTGTATACAATGTCTTGCATATCCTTCCTGTACTGCCATAGCATACGGTATTCACGAAAACTATTTTTTCCATACGGTTTTATTTATGATGGAAGTATAGGATTGAAGGATTCTTACGACTTTTCCACTGATTGGCTCAATATAATCATAAACAGGCAAGCTTTTTTCATGATGCTTTTCTAATTGTATTGCTAAGGCAACCGCCTGTAATACCTCTTCCTTTTGGATACCGGCAAGAATGAAATTTCCTTTTTCCATCGCCTCAGGGCGCTCGGTACTAGTACGTATGCAAACAGCCGGAAATCCTAAATCGATGGATGAGAAAAAGGCAGCTTCTTCAGGAAGTGTTCCAGAATCACTTACAACAGCCAATGCCTGTATCTGTAATTGATTGTAATCATGAAAACCTAATGGCTTATGAATACGGACACGTTCATCAAAAGAAAAATTCCTTTCCCTAATAAACTTTTCTGCCCTTGGATGACAAGAATATATAATAGGCACATTGTACATATCTGCTAAGGCATTGATTGCCGTAAATACATCATAAAAAGCTTCTTCATGATCGATATTCTCTTCCCGATGCGCGGATAACAAAATATATTGTTGCTTTACTAAACCAAGTTCTTTAAGAATCTTTGATTCACGGATTTGCGTTAGATTCTTCGTAAGAACTTCAGCCATTGGAGATCCTGTTACAAACACTCTGTCTTTTGCTACTCCTTCCGCCAAGAGATATCTTCTGGCATGTTCGCTATAACACAAATTTACATCTGCAATATGATCTACGATACGACGATTCGTCTCCTCTGGCAATCGTTCATCAAAACAGCGGTTTCCAGCTTCTAGATGAAAAATCGGGATATGCAAGCGTTTCGCCGCGATCACACTTAAGCAACTATTGGTATCTCCCAGCACCAGCACTGCATCGGGACGAACATTTGCCATTAGATGATAGCTTTTTGCAATAATGCTGCCGATTGTCTCACCAACTTCATCTTTTGCGGCATTTAAGTAAAAATCCGGTGCCCGCAGCTGCAAATCCTTGAAAAAAATCTGATTCAGTTGATAGTCATAATTCTGCCCGGTGTGTACAAGGATTTGTTCAAAGTATAAATCACATGTTTTGATGATTTCTGATAATCGTATGATTTCCGGTCTGGTACCAACGATTGTCATCAATTTTAATTTTTTCATAAGGGTGTTCACACCTCCTTATAATAGGTATCCGGATAAGTTTCATCAAATACTTCATTTGCCCAAATAATTACTACCATATCCTGTGTTCCCGTATTTTCAATACAATGTAAATACCCCGGTGGTATATCCACTACTTCCATTTTGTTCGCCGAAAGATGATAGGTAAGAAGCTTATGATCATCGTTATAAAGATTGCGCAATTTAACATTTCCTTCGCCGGCGACAACAACATATTTTTCATTTTTGCTCATATGCCAATGATTTCCTTTTACAATACCCGGATGCAAAACATTTACACTCACTTGTCCATAAGTATCCATATGAAACATCTCGGTAAAGCTGCCTCGCGCATCCTGATGCATTGTTAAAGAATACGATAAGTTTTCTTGCGGCAGATAAGACAAATAGGTGGCATATAGCTTTTTAACAAATGCCGTTTGATTAGGCAATGTAAGATTCTGCTGCTCATTTTTAAAGGAATATAAGATATTTCTTAATTCCGATAAACGACACCTCGTTGTTGGTTCTACCTTATAGAAATCAGATTCATCTGCAACCGTTGCCTTTCCTTGCAGACAATTCAGTATTTCCGTGATGACATCATCAATATAACAAAGCGTGATTTCCTTTTGTTCATCGTGAATCTGAATATCCTGATTTCTAGCAAGGTGGTAACACCAAGTTGCTACGACACTGTTGTAATCAGGGCGGCACCATTTCCCATATACATTCGGCAGACGATATAGATAAATTTTATTACCGTTTTTTTGCCATAGCGATCTTAAGCAATTTTCAGCTGCACGTTTGCTTCTTCCATAATCATTATCTAGCACTGCCTGAATCGATGAGGTCATTAAAATGGGACATGTATTCCTATGCTGGATTAATTCATCACAAATAAACTGTGTGAATCCTTTATTCCCTTCTTCATATTCTTGTGCTTTCTGTGGTCGATTGACACCGGCTAAATGAATGATGAAATCACAATCCGTCAAGTATTCTTTTAAGTCTTCTATCGCATCACGGCGATCATAGGTATACAACTTCAGTGGTTGTAAAAACGACAGTTCTTTACTTTGTAATACATGTATTAAATTTCGGGCAATAAAACCATGCGATCCGGTTATTAAAATGTTCATGCGTATTGATGCTCCCAAGTACGCAACTCTTGTTGTACATAAGCCACTTCCAATAGCTTGGCTTTTACTTCCTCAGTATCCATAAGAACTGTCGTATCGGAATTAAAATGGGATATGCGAACATGTTCATTACTGCCCGTATAAAACTTGTCATAATTCAAATCCCGCTTATCTACTGGAACACGATAGAAATTACCCAAATCAATCGCACTTGTACATTCCTCATCCGTTAATAGTGTTTCATACATCTTTTCCCCATGGCGGATGCCAATGATTTTGATAGCATTATCGGCATGGAATAATTCTTTTAATGCCTCTGTTAATACTTTTATGGTACACGCAGGTGCCTTTTGCACAAAAATATCGCCACTTTCACCATGATTGAAAGCAAAAAGCACCAAATCAACCGCTTCTTCTAAAGTCATTAAAAACCTTGTCATATTGGGATTGGTTAACGTCAATGGCCGACCTTCTTTGATCTGCTTGATAAATAATGGTACTACCGATCCTCGAGAAGCTAATACATTCCCATATCGTGTACACATGATACTTGTTTTACGTGGATCCACGATGCGACTTTTCGCCGTAATCACTTTTTCCATCATCGCTTTACTTGTGCCCATGGCATTCACGGGATAGGCTGCTTTATCTGTGCTTAAGCAGACCACTCGTTTCACTTGATACTCAATTGCTGCACTTAACACATTATCTGTACCTATGATATTTGTTTTCACAGCCTCTAACGGAAAGAATTCACAGGAAGGCACTTGCTTAAGCGCTGCCGCATGAAAGACGAAATCAACACCATGCATGGCATTGCGAATAGAATCAATGTCACGAACATCACCGATATAAAACCGCAATTTATGAAAAAGCACAGGATACTTTGCTTGATATTCATGACGCATATCATCTTGTTTTAATTCATCTCTGCTAAATACACGTATTTCTTTGATATCCGTTTCAATAAATCTTTTTAAGACCGCATTGCCAAAGGAGCCTGTACCTCCCGTTATTAACAACACCTTATCTTTAAATATGCTCATCTTTTAACACCCTCATTTCTTTTATTAATTGCTCAATCAAGACTTGTTTATCAAAATGCGCCTTTCCATATGCTAGTGCATTCTTGCATAAACGATCATAACGTTCCTTGGGACATGTTAAGAATTGTTTGCATACACTTGCTAAACCAGCAGCACTGATTTCATCTGTCACGATTCCTGCTTCTGCTTCTAAAAGAATACGTTTACTTTCTCCTTTAACACAACCCACGATGGGGACTCCACATGCCATATACGTCTGCAATTTCGCCGGTAACGCCATCTTAAATACATCATCATCCTTTAAAATTAATAAAGCAGCATCTGCACTCGCTAAATATTGAGGTACTTGTGTTTCTGGTATCCAACCATGGAAAATTACACACTTTTCTAATTTCCGCTGCTTCACCATCGCTACTAATTTCGTCATATATCTTCCGGTACCGATGAAATGCCATTGCACATGGAAATCTTTGAGCATATCAGCTGTTTCTATAGCGATATCCAATCCTTGCGCTTCACCGATATTTCCGGTAAAAACAATATGAAACGCCATCTCATCAAACAATACCTTGCTTTTTGCAACCTTTTCCACCGTAGCGTATTGCGGCCAAAACATGATCTTATCACTGCTTGTCCCCAAATATCTTTGAATACTTTGCTCATAGCTTTTTGAGGAAATTAAGATCTTATCACAAGAACGATAAATATAACGCATTAGTTTATCTAATATGCAGACACAAAGCGAATTTTTTAAACCGGTAATAGCTGTTACATATTCCGGCCATAAATCTTGTACATTTAAGATAATCGGGATCTTCCATTTTTTCTTCAAATAAATAGCGGGCAATGCTGAGGTAAGTGGTGATACGCCAAATACATACAACAGATCAAAGTTTTGTTCTTCAAGTATTTTACTTTTCTTTATCGCTTGGTAAGCATAGCTTAGATAATTGCGCACAAGTTGTAGGCTGCCTTGTCCTCTTGGTCGCATATTGCAACGATATATGGAAATATTCTGCCACTTTTCATCATTGTTCTTTGTTTTACTATACCCTTGATAATAATGTCCTTTGGGATAATTAGGCAGTCCGGTTAAAACACTGACCTCATTGCCTAACTGTTGTAAAGTTATTGCCAGATCGTTAATGCGAAAATGCTCCGGCCAGAAATACTGACTTACAATTAAGATTTTCATGATTTCCTACCTTTGACAATATCCTCAATACTACCAGGTAAAGGGCATAAGGTATCTGCTTTCTGATTGCTGTAAATTGTCGAAGAAAATAACTTTTCAAAATTTCTAATGGATAGAAAGACATCCTTTTTTTTCATTACTTTATAAAAAACACCAAGAAACAAGATCATTGCTTCACATAACAAATAAGGCATTCGAATATGATATTTACACCAGCCTTGCGCTTTATAAAAGGTAATTAATTCTTTCGCACTCACTGCCTTTTTATCACTAAGATTATAAATTGTATTTCCATAGGTATCTTTTTCAATTAAAAACGTCACAAACGTTATAATGTTATTTACTGAACAAAAATGAAATTGATATTCCCCATTTTTAAAATAATAAGCCAATGGTATTGGTTTTAATAATATTCGTTTATCAATGTTCAAGGTAAACGCTTCGCCATAAACAGGAGCAAATCGTAAAATGGCATAAGTTAACTGATCGCTATGCGTACGTAAATATTCCTCTGCTTTATATTTTGCGATAGCATAATAACTCTTAGGAGAACACACTGTACTTTCCTTCACCAATGTCTGCTGATGATTTCCATAGACTTCAATCGTTGAGGAAAAAATTAATTTACAGTTTCTCTGTATGCATTCATCAAAAATATTACATGCACATTCATAATTGATAAAATCATAGTTCGCTTTTGAGGTATCCGCATGATTTTTATGAACAAGTGCAGCTAAATGAATAACGATATCCGGTTGGATTCTATTAAATATCGTATGTATAGAAGTAAAATCACTAAGCTCACAAATAAAACCATGCTGTTCATCCAACTGCGCACTTTGCGTTCTATTAATACCGAAAATTTCATATTCCTTAGCAAGTGCTGCGCATAGCTGCCGACCGATAAAACCATTACTTCCGGTGATTAAAATTTTTTTCATAAGGATTTCACATCTCCTGAGTATGTATCTTTTTGCTCAATTGTTACATGATCCTGCTGGATACAACCTTCGACAACACCTGTTATAAGAAAAACTTACTAAATTTCTGATTATCTTTTCATAAGTTGGTAAATGCCGATATA